>JAZDGR010000174.1:0-16311 GCA_043806735.1 bacterium
ACAACAGGCCATAACAAGCCTGCACCCTCCAGGTAGGCCAAAGGATTCAAAGTAAGCTGATTGTCAAGCAAATGAATATAAAAACGAATACAAACTCTCGGCCAAGCAATCCCTCCCCGGCGGGTGCAGGCAGGACGTCAGACTGTCTAAAAACCTATCCTTTTCAACAGTGATTTTGTTTATAACTTATTACTTATTTCCCTTGTATTTACGGGCGTTTTCGCTATATTTATTCTATGGATTACATACAATGAGACAACCGGCCTCAGATCGTTTTGATTTCTTCCTCCCTGGAAGAAATGATCCCGCAAGACTATCCTGTAAGAATTATTGATCTGTTTGTGGATAGTTGCGACCTTGAAGAACTTGGTTTTTCAAACGCAATGCTCATGAGAAGACTCATGTCCATTCTTGGGTTGAATGGCCTGAAAGAGGCTGTTCAAAGCCTTTTATCATCATTAGTTAACCGTATTCCGGTCATAAAACTATCTAAAAACTCAAAAAGGTCGTTTTTGAGTTACTTTCTTCCAAAAACCATATCATATTGGAAATCCTTTGGATATCGTTCTTTCCTGATCATGTGCAAGATAAGCAGTTAGAAAATAATCCATGGCAATTCCTGGCAATCCATGGCAATCTCCCCTGTGTGTAACTTTTTAAAAACTCTTTCTCCTGTGCTGCATTGACGGGATGCCTTTCGGTTATATTTGCACCGCGAAAGAAGGAGAAAGATGTTTCAACCTGACAATTACACGGAAGAGAGTATTCGCTCGCTTGACTGGAAGCAGCATATCCGGATGCGGCCGGGAATGTACATCGGCAAGCTGGGTGACGGCGCTTCCCCCGACGACGGAGTTTATGTGCTGATCAAGGAGATCCTGGACAACTCGATCGATGAGTTTGTGATGGGCTTCGGGAAAACCATCGAAGTAACCATCAACGACCAGCAGGTGTGTGTTCGTGATTACGGCCGTGGAATGCCGCTTGGCAAGGTAGTGGAATGTGTATCCCGGATCAATACCGGAGCCAAATATGATTCCAAAGTATTCAAAAAGGCCGTCGGCCTGAACGGCGTTGGAGCCAAGTCGGTCAATGCCCTCTCGCAGTTCTTCAAGGTACAATGTGTGAGGGAAGGGAGAACCAAAATCGTGGAATTCCGGAAAGGGGAGCTCATCAGGGAGGCGAAGGAGAAGGATTGTGAATTGCGTAACGGAACGATCGTAACCTTGATCCCCGACGACGAACTGTTTGGTAACTTCCATTTCATCCCGGAGTACATCCAGAAAATGCTCTGGAATTATGCATACCTGAACAATGGCCTCACCATCATCTTTAACGGGGAAAAGTTCCACTCCAGCAACGGTTTGCTCGACCTTCTGAAAAGCAATATCGACTCGCCCATGATCTACCCGGTTGTGCATGTGAAGGAAGGGGACTTTGAGTTTGCGTTCACCCATTGCGAAATTTATGGGGAAGAGTATTACTCTTTTGTAAACGGACAGCACACGACGCAGGGGGGCACACACCAGGCCGCGTTCCGGGAAGCCCTGGTAAAGACGATCCGGGATTTTTACAAAAAGGATTTTGATACCAGCGACATCAAAGCTTCCCTGGTCGCTTCCCTGAGTATTAAAGTTCAGGATCCCGTGTTTGAATCGCAAACCAAAACCAAACTTGGATCCCAACTGATTGAGCCCGATGGCCAGACGATCAGGAATTACATCATGGATATCGTCAAAAAACACCTGGATAACTATCTGCATATCAACTCTGAAACGGCTGAATCACTCCTGAAGAAGATCCTACAGAGTGAAAAGGAACGGAAAGAGTGGGCCAACATCAAGAAGATTGCAAAAGAGAGTGTTAAAAAAGTAAGCCTTCACAACAAAAAACTGCGGGATTGCCGGATTCATTACAATAACCACGAAGACCGGAAATTCGAATCGACCATCTTTATCACCGAAGGCGATTCTGCCAGCGGATCGATAACCAAAGCCCGTGACGTCAATACGCAGGCGGTGTTTTCTCTGAAAGGGAAACCCCTGAATGTCTTCGGCCTGAGCAAACGGGTCGTTTATGAGAATGAGGAATTTAACCTGCTCCAGGCAGCGCTGGATATTGAGGAAGGGTTGGAGAATCTCCGTTATAACCACGTGGTGATTGCTACCGATGCCGACGTGGACGGGATGCACATCCGGCTGCTGCTTCTCACGTTTTTTCTGCAATTTTACCCTGACCTGGTCCGGAATGGCCATCTCTACATCCTCCAAACCCCGCTTTTCCGGGTACGGAATAAACAAAAAACCTTCTATTGCTATTCGGAACAGGAGAAGCAAAAAGCCATACAGGCGCTTGGCGGGAATCCCGAAATCACACGGTTTAAAGGATTGGGAGAGATCTCGCCGGAGGAGTTCAGCCGCTTCATCGGCTCGAATATCCGGCTCGATCCTGTCCTGCTCTCAAAAGATGCCTCCATCCAGGATGTCCTGACCTTCTACATGGGGAAGAATACCCCCGAACGGCAAGGATTTATCATTGATAACCTGCGGATAGAAAACGACATCCTGCAGAATCCACAGCTCAATTAATCGTCGGTTGTCCGGTGCAGCGGCCAGATGTGGGAAGAAAACCGCAGGCCGGATTCTCTCTTTTTAATCAGGTCTTTGAGCTCGAATAATATGTTTTCGTTCACCTCTTCCGCCATGGGGAGGACATATTCTTTGGTCTCTTCGATATACATCTTAATGAATTCTTTTTCAAAGGTATCCGAGTGCAAATCGGTGAGGTTGCTGATCCGGTCGGCACATTTCAGGATTTTGGCGTTGGTGGAGCCTTCTTCGAGGATCCGGGCCAGATACTCCGCTTTGGTTTCCTGTTTCTTCCGTGTGACTTCCATGACCAGTTCATAAACCTTTGACCCATCTTTGTCAAGGTTCATGATCTCATCCGGGGAGACACATTTAACATCTTCAAACAAATCATGGATCATCGAGGCTTTCAGCAACACAGGGTCGATGTAATGATAATCGAGCAGAATAGCAAAGGTGCTAAAGGCATGACGGAACTGGTTCCCTCCGACATACCGGAATTTCCCTCTCAATGCCGTGCTTTTCTGCACATAAGGCGCCAGGACCAATTGCTCCAGCGCTTGTTCTTCAAAGTTCTCCATAAACAGAATGAAAAGCGTTTCCCAGATGATGGACTATATCTCCGGCAATCAATGCTTCCTGACCGGTAGCTTCTGCCGCCAGATCGCCTGCAAGTCCGTGCAGGTAGGTGCCCAGCAGGCAAGCTTCCAGGGGCCGGTAATGCTGTGCGACCAACCCGGTGATGATACCCGTCAGCACATCGCCGCTCCCCCCAGTTGCCATGCCGGGATTTCCGGTGGTATTGAAATAACAGTTACCGTCGGGGGTGGTGATGGCAGTGTAAGCCCCTTTCAATACGACATAACAGGAATATTTAAGCGAAAACTCGCACTGCCTCTGATTGCGTTCGAAATCATCGGATGTTTTCCCGGCAATCCGTTCAAACTCTTTCGGATGCGGGGTCAGGATGCATCCTTTTGGCAGGAAGCTCAGCCAGGTTTTATTCTCCCCGAGGATGTTGATGGCATCGGCGTCAATAACCATCGGGATTCCGGCCTGGATCAGGTGCTTAAAAACGGCTTGCGTGGATTTTGCAAGCCCGATTCCGGGACCAATCCCGATAGCGGTATAGAGATCGAGTGAAGGGAGTTCCGAGAATACATCTTCATCCGGATCGATGACGAGCATCGCTTCCGGAATGGCAGTCTGAAGAATGTTCACTCCCGACCGGGGAATCCTGACGGTGACCAGTCCCGGGCCTGATCTCAGGCAGGCTTTCGCAGCCAGCACGGAGGCACCCATCTTTCCGGCTCCCCCGCAGATCAGCAGCGCGTGCCCGAAATGTCCTTTGTGGGCAAACTTGTTCCGTTTGTGAAGTAACGGTTTTACGTTGGCCCGCGTGACCATGAAATTGGATACTTCGGCCTGTTCTATGAACTCTTCAGAGATCCCAATGTTGAGCAATACCCATTCTCCAATATAAGGGTCATTTTCAGCAAAGAAGAAAGCCAGTTTGGGAGGAGAGAAGGTCAGCGTGTAATCGGCCCGGATGATCGCCGGATTTTTTTTCGCCTTCACCGTTTTATCAATGAAGAGCCCAGAAGGTACATCAATCGAAACCACAAGGGCTTCCGACTGGTTTATCCTGCGGATGAGTCCGGCATAAAACCCTTCAACGGGCCGTGTCAACCCGCTACCAAATAACGCATCAATCACAACTGTCCCCTTCCCGGCCCCTGCCCACTTTGCTCCGATATCCCGTATCTTGATATACCGGTCAAAATTTACCCTGCAACTCGGAGAGAGCTGATCGGGTTGACCTGCAAGAAAAACTTCAACCTGGTATCCTTTCTCTGCCAGCATTCTGGCGATGGCCAGACCGTCGCCACCGTTATTGCCGGTTCCTGCGAAAACGTGGACCGGACGGCTGGCAGGAATGTGCTGAAAAAACCAGTTGAAACAAGCTGTTGCCGCCCGTTCCATCAGGTCGATATCGGCAATGGGTTCGTGCGCGATGGTCCAAGCATCCGCTTCCCGGATCTTTTCAACAGGCAGGATTTTCATAGCTAGTCAATCATTCCCCAAAAAGGCATAGTAGCCAGGATCCCGAAAATGAGCAAGACAATAATGATAAAGAAAATGATGGCCACGGTCAAACCGATGATGGCACAAATCCTTCCGGCTTTCAGGTTATTGAAGGAAGTAAGTGTGTATTTTGCCATATCGGAACGATAGAGGGCCATGTCTTTGTTTGCCATTACCAGGGCAACAATACTCAGGATCACGCCAAGAATGGAAAGGTACCAGATGCTAAAGACGATGGAAAGAATGCCGAGAATCAAAACGGTGGTGGCATTGGGAAGGTTTTGCTGTGCCGGCTGGGAAAACATGTTTCCTTCCGGGGGCGAAGCAGGGGAGTGGTTCTCTTCCATACTACTCGATTTACATGTGTGATGTAAAGATACGCAGAAATAATTATCCTCTGAAAAACCGATTCGTTAAAAATACAAATAATGGAATTTAAATTGTCCCCGGGTATTGTATTCAATAGCCGGACAGGGTATTTTGATGAGGTTCAGGATCGTAAAGATTCCCTTCAGGGTTTTTGACCGCGTCGGGATCCGGGTCAGGTCGACATCCAGCGACAAGTAAAATTGCCTGTACCGCTCAAATTTCGATCTATCTACTCCAACCCCTTCGACTCCGTATCCAACAGCGACGTTAAGCCATTTGGGAAACCGGCAATGTTTTGGCAGAAAGGAAGAGATATTTCCCGAGAGCCAGAACGACATTCCATTATAATCTTTTACCAGGTTCTGGACCAGGTTGCTGCCCAGAACATCCGGCCGGTATTTGGGATATTCTGTAGGATGATAGGAGTACTTGATCACCAATCGTTGTTCGTCCCATAGAAATTGTTGTCCCACGAACAGGAGACACCCCGTGGTATTGGCTGCCAGGTCTCCCAAACTGAATCCCCATTCGGACGAGAAGCCGTCAAGGATTTCAATGTTCAACATAAACGTGTAGGAAAGTAAACTGCCATAGAGGATGGCAGATTTCCGATCGACACCGGCCCATCTGTAGGATGCATACAGTACTTCACTCAGGTAATAAGCTGAGAAACAATGGCCCACCTTGTCCATTTGAAGCCATTCGTCGTTGTCATTATAAAAATGAAAAGCCGACTGTGGATAGTTCTTGTACCAAAGGTAATAAAGTCCGGTCAGGGATCCGGCGTATAGCGCTCCCTGCACTGACAGGACCCCCGCCAGACGTCCTTTGTTCAGCGTTTCAGGATAGAAGGGTTTAAAGGCGACAGTGTACTGCTGCAGTTGTCCGAAGGAGTTGGAGTGTATCAGAATGAGAAAAAGAAAAGGTAAAAGTCGTTGATTCATTAAGTAGCAACTTGTCGGTCGTGAGTTGTCGTTTTTAATCGACAATTGTCAATTATCAATTGTCAATTTTCTTACAAGCGCCTCCTGGTACTTTCTGGCATTCCGGCTATGTTCCCTGAGGTTATCCGTAAACACATGATATCCGGAGAAATCATCCCTGGCACAAAAATAGAGATAATTGTGATGCCGATAGTTCAGTACCGCATCAATCGAGGCGATCGACGGAATGCAGATCGGTGCGGGCGGTAGCCCCCTGTGTTTGTACGTGTTGTACGGTGAATGGATCTCTTTATGACGGTTCAGCACCCGTTTGATCGTAAAATCATTCCAGGCAAAGATCAGGGTGGGGTCGGCCTGAAGTGGCCATCGCATATGCAACCTGTTCATGTAAACGCCTGCAATGACCGGCTTCTCGTCGTTCATCGCTGTCTCTTTTTCAACGATGGATGCCAGGATGACCACTTCGGATAGGCTTAACCCGATGGAAGTTGTTTCTCGGGTTCTCTTCCCCATCCAAAAAACCTGTGACTCCCGGTACATCCGTGCAAAAAACTGTTCCGCAGAGGAATTCCACCACATCTCATATGTATTGGGGATCATCAGGTTGAAAACGGTTCCGGGCGTGACGTTGTATTTTTTAAGGTAATCTTTGCTGAACATGAGATTTCGAAGGGACAGGCTATCGGCTTCGATCTGGCGGGAGATTTTGCCTGCGAGTTCATCCCGGGTCCGGATGTTGTGAAAGGTAACCCTGACGGGTGTTTGAAGGCCGCGTATCAGCATGTCGACCAGTTGCCGGGTGCTCATCCGGTTTGTTAACAGGTACTTCCCCGGTTTAAAACAGGAGCTATAGTTCCCCAACTCTACATATTTTTCAAATACCTGTTTATTGCTGATGTAGCGGTGGGTATACAAGCTGTCTTTGACCTCTTTGAAGCCTGCGCCCGTGGGCACCGTAAGCCAAGCAGCAGAATCCTCTCCCAGGTCGATTACCGAAGCGTGAATCCGGTAATAAAGCCGTTCGGAACCCACTACCAGAAAGGTAAGCACCAGGAACGGCAAAAACCGGAGAAAGATAATTCGCAGGACGGATCTCATCGGAGTCACAAAATCAGTTGGTACATATACTCATCCAACCAGGTGAAACCGGAATTCAACCACTCTTTTTTCTGGCCGCAACGCACAAATCCACTTTTTTCAAAGAGCCGGATACTGAGTTCGTTTTCGGCCGAGATGTTGCAGTACAACTGATGCAGGTGGAGGATCTCACAGGTATACCGGATCATAAGTCCGAGCGCTTCCGGAGCATACCCTTCACCCCGGTATTCAGGACGGATCATAATGCCGATGCCGGCGCGGAGGTTAACCGGATCGAAATCGAACAGGTCTATGGCCCCGATGGCCTTCATATTCCCATTCGAAAGAATGAGATCGATCATCAGCCTCAATTGCCTGGCTGCAAATATATCCCGCTTGGCATCCAACACATATTCTTCGATCTCGAAGCGGGAAAAGGGGACCATTGTGTTGCTGACCTTCCAGATCGATGTGTCATTTTCCCATTCCAGAAGCAGGTCGATATCGGCGGGCTCCACGGCACGAAGGCGCAGGTTACGGCTGGTTAAAAGGTCATTGGTCATTGGAAATTGGTCATTTTTCCCGAGAACACGAACTCAGCGGGGCCTTCCAGCCAGATATCCGTAAAATCACCGCCTCTCTGCCGGAAGCTGACCGTCAATTTTCCTCCTAAGGTTTCTACTGCATAACTGGTGAGTGGTGACTGGTGACCGGTGACTGGTGACTGGTGACTGGTGACTGGTCTCTGCCAACTGCCAACTGCCAACTGCCAACTTGCAACCGCCAATGCCGCCGCAGTTACTCCCGTGCCGCAGGAAAGCGTTTCATTCTCAACGCCGCGTTCATACGTTCTTACGAAAAGACCGTTGTCCCTGATCTCCACAAAATCGACATTGATGCCATCTGGGACAAACCGCGGGTCATTTCTGAGCATCCGGCCTTCTTTTACGACATCGACTGTTGAAACATCATCAACAAATACAACGAAGTGAGGAGAACCGGTGTTGATCTGGATACTATTGCTTCGTTTCAAGTAGGTACTGGGCTCGCGCGATGACACTGTTGCTCCCCTCCCTTGTTGGGGAGGAGTCGGGGGTGGGGTACACAAAACGTCCGACATTTTCAGCCTGATATGTGTTGTGGATCCATTTATTTTCAGGACCTCAGCCCTATGCTCTCCATCACTGGCCATAAACGTTGCTTTGTCCTTTATGAGGTTCAGAGACCTGACATAAGCAACCATGCACCTGCCTCCGTTTCCACACATAGTACTTTCATTTCCATCGGAATTGAAATAGACCATACCGAAATCGTACCCGGGCCGAGCCGTAAGCAATAGGAATCCATCGGCTCCGATTCCAAAATGCCGGTCACAGTACCTGGCAATCTGTTCCTGTGATAACCGGATGTTCCCTCTCTGGTTGTCAACCAGGATAAAATCGTTCCCCGTGCCGTGATATTTGTGAAATACCAGTTTCATCCCTGCAAAGCTAACGATTTATTGAAACACAGATGACAAGGATAATCGTAATTTTACAAAACCATTACGGCTATGAACGGAGATCCCAGATTATATAAAATCCTGAATGAATTACACATCCCTTTCGATTACTACGAACATCCTCCGGTAGCCACTATTGAAGAGGCGAAGAAGTACTGGAAAGACATTGAGGCCGGTCATTGCAAAAACCTCTTTTTTCGAAACCATAAAGGTGACCGGCATTACATGGTCATCATCGAGCACACGCACGATTTGAGCATCCGCGACCTGGAACAGAGACTAAAGCAGGGGAAACTGACCTTCGCCTCCGACCAGCGGATGATGAAATACCTGAGTGTTACGCCTGGATCAGTAAGTCCATTTGGACTGATCCATGACACCTCACATCATATCCACCTCTTTATTGATAACAATCTCCGGAACTATGACCGCATCAGCTTTCACCCTTGCATCAACACAGCCTCCCTTGTGATCAGGTACGTTGATTTTGAGAAGTTTCTTACTTGGTCAGGAAATATATTTGAGTATTTATCCCTATATGATAAACAATAGAACGCTGATTACGCTGATAATACGCGGATTAGCACGGATTAATCCGCGGAAATCAGCGATCATCTGCGTCATCCGCGTGCCAATAATCCTATCTGAAGTTTATCCAGAAACGACAATACCAGATTTACATCGTCATCCGATAACAATGCCAGCCGTTCAAAAATTCTCGGGTAGATAGTTGAATCTTTCCGGAAGTCGATTTTATCCAGCGTAGTTTCAGCCAGCCCGACCAGGTGCTTGTATTTTCCGTGGGATGAAGCTTTGGTCATTTTCTCATGGGCTTTTGAAAAGGGCGAGAGCAGGTATGCATAAACCATTACGGCATGTGAAAGATTCAGGGAAGGATATTTCCGTTTCATTGGGATAAAAGAAATTATATCGCACAGGGCGATCTGTTCATTGGACAAGCCGCTTTCTTCGCCACCAAACACAATGGCTACCTTCTTGACCGATCGTTTTTTTTCTTCCAGGATGGCCGCCAGGGCTTCCGCGTGATGGTAATCATTGCGGACGGAACGCTTTTTTGCCGAGGTGGCAACGGCGAAGTCAATATCCGCCAGGGCATCTTCCAGGGTGGGATGTAGTGTTGCATTGTTTAGTACATCCTGCGAACCATGAGCTACATGAAAAGCTTTCTCATGGGGAAAACCCGTTGGATTCACCAGCCTCAGGGAAGTAAATCCCATCGTCCTGATAGCCCGGGCTGTCGCCCCGATATTTTCAGGTACAGCCGGATCTACAAGAATAAAGGAGATGTCCATCATGCAAACAAAAATACGAATTCCATGGTTCGTCGGGTAAAATCGGCCGGCCAACGATTTTGTATTTTACCCATTTGTGACAGGAAATAATTTTGCTCTTTGAAAATGTGTAACTTTAAAATCTGAAAATCATGAAATCTAATGTCGAAAATCAGTCTAACTGGAGACGTATGAAGAAATATGTTTTTGGGATCATCGTGATCCTCATAGGCCTGGCGCTCCTTTCTGTGAATACGGGAGCAATCCCCTCCTCATGGAAATACATCATTTTTTCGTGGCAGATGCTCCTGATCACCATCGGAGTTGTGAGCCTGTTCGGAAAAGACAGCTATATCCCCGGAATCATATTGATACTCATCGGGGGAATTTTTATCATACCGAAATTCGGAGTCCTTCCTTTCAGTGTTCACAACCTCTTCTGGCCGGCCATACTGATCGCTGCCGGATTGATCATCCTTTTCAGAGGTTTCGGAAGACATCCGTTTCGCCATCACCGGGAGGACCTGAGATTGGAAGACGGATATATCAATGAAGAAAACGTTTTCGGAGGCTCCAAACAGCGGGTCACGCACCAGCAGTTTAAAGGAGGAAAGATCTCTTGTGTTTTCGGAGGAGCTGAAGTGGATCTCACCCAGGCTGCGCTGGCGCCCGGTGAACATACTTTGGAGATCAGCGTCATCTTTGGGGGAGCTACGGTCGTGGTTCCGGCCGACTGGAAAATTATCCTGAAAACCTCCTCATTTCTTGGTGGTTTTGAAGATAAACGGAGACTGATCAAAGAAAGTCCGGATCCCTCCAGTGTCCTGATCATTAAAGCAGAAGCCATCTTTGGTGGCGGGGAAATCAAAAGCTACTAATCACGAAAACTGATGCAGCATCCGGTTTTTCAAAACCTGAAAACGATTTTCCTTTATGCCGGCTGCTGGATCCTGCTGGCCGGGATCCAGTTTTCCGTTTTATTCATTCAATACGAACTGCCTGTCGAGATTGCCCTGGCCGATAGCCTGGTATTCAATATGCTTTTTGGTTTAATCGGCCTTTCCCTATGGTTCGTGGTTCGCTACAGCGCACCGGATAAGAAATCCCGGTTTAATTTTATATTTAACCATCTCACTTCGCTTACCCTTTTTATCGTAATATGGCTGGTTGTTGCCTATTCTCTTCTGTCGCTTCTGTTCTCAGAACAACCCGGCTATTCAGGCTTTATGGCTGCCTCGATTCCGGTGCGGCTCATCAGCGGGGTGCTGCTCTATATCCTTCTGGGACTTGCCTTTTACCTGCTGATCTACAACTACAATCTCCAGGAAAAACTGAAGATGGAAGCAAACCTCAATACCCTCCTGAAAGAGAGTGAGCTGAACATGCTGAAATCTCAGATCAATCCGCATTTCCTTTTTAATAGTCTCAATTCGATCAGTTCGCTGACGATGAGCGATCCTGAAAAAGCCCGGGAAATGCTGATTAAACTCTCGGATTTCCTGAGGTATTCGGTTTCCATCAGCGCCAACAGCATCACCACCCTTTCTGCGGAACTGGATAACATTAAACGCTACCTGGAAATTGAGAAAATCAGGTTTGGGGAAAAACTAAACTATGAACTCCTTTGCGGGGAAGATTGCATGGGACGACCCATTCCGGTAATGTTGCTTCAGCCTCTTTACGAGAATGCGATCAAGCATGGGGTTTATGAGAGCACGGAACAGGTTAAAATCGAAACCGGATGCCGGGTACTGGGTACATATACGGAGATCACCATTGTCAACGATTTTGACCCGGATGCCGTTCCGCGGAAGGGAGCCGGACTGGGGTTAAAAAACATACGTGAAAGGCTCAGGTTAACCTATCACAGAGATGATCTGATCCGGACCTGGATAGAGGTAAACCGATACCATGTTCAACTAAGAATACCGTGCTGAGTAATAAATATTGCCATAAATTGCCATAAATTGCCATGAATTGCCATGAATTGCCATGAATTGCCATGAATTGCCATGAATTGCCATGAATTGCCATGAATTACTAATGACCAATGACTAATGACATGAAATATTCCGCCCTGATTATTGACGACGAGCCTCCCGCCAGGCACATTATTCATGATTACCTGAGAGGGCACGAAGAGATTGAGATTGCCGGGGAATTTTCCGATGGATTTTCCGGGTTGAAAGCCATCCAGGAGTTGAAGCCCGATCTGGTCTTCCTGGATATCCAGATGCCCAAGCTGACCGGGTTTGAACTGTTGGATCTAATCGAAAACCCACCTGTGATCATTTTCAGTACTGCCTATGATCAGTTTGCTATCAAAGCCTTTGAAATACACGCGGTGGATTATCTGCTCAAGCCCTATGCCAAAGAGCGGTTCGATCAGGCAGTCGGAAAAGCGCTCGAGTTCCTCTCTTCCAGTTCCCGCACCGGTCAGCCCATCCGGAATATACTTCGGGCAGTCGATGAACAACCCGAGTACCTGAGCCGGATCGCGGTGAAGATCCACCACAAGGTTCATGTTATACCTGTCCATGAAATACAGTACATTCAGGCTGACGGTGATTACGTAACCATCTACACAAAACATGAGAAATATCTGAAAGAGAAAACCATGCAATACTTCGAATCGCATCTAAATCCAGCACAGTTTGTCAGGATCCACAGGTCAGCCATCATCCACGTGGATTATATTGATAAGATTGAATATTACGACAAGGAGAGCCATGTGGTGCTGATGAAAAATGGCGCCAGCCTCCGGGCCAGCTCGGCGGGATACAAGGCGCTCAGGGAAACCCTGAAACTGTAGTAAAAAGGATTGCCATAAATTGTCAGGAATTGCCAGGAATTGCTTATCTGCTTCGCTCAAGTTAAAAATTTTTAAATTTGCACATGGCAATTACGGAGCAATATCCGAAAGATTTTCAAGAATTCCTAACCTTGTTTAAGACGGAAGATGATTGCTGGCAATACCTGTTTGATATGCGATGGCCGGATGGTTTCATCTGTCCCATGTGTAAAAATGACAAATACTGGTTGACGGGAAAAGGATTAATTCATTGTACTGTTTGTAAACACCAGACATCAATTACCGCAGGTACCATTTTTCAAGGAACAAGAAAACCTTTAGTACTTTGGTTTCACATTATATGGTGGGTTGTCGCTCAAAAAACTGGTGCAAGCGCTTACAATCTAAAAGATTTTATGGGTTTTGGATCTTATGAAACTGCTTGGGCTTGGTTGCACAAGCTACGACGAGCAATGATACGTTCTGGAAGAGACAGATTAGTTGGTGAGGTTGAAGTTGATGAGACTTATATTGGTGGAAAGGAAGTAGGAACTGGAAAACAAGGAAGAGGAGCAGAAACAAAAACATTGGTTGTGGTTGGTACAGAGTGTAAGGGAAAGCAAATAGGGAGGGTTCGTTTTAGTTGCATATCTGAAGCATCAAATGAGAACCTCTTGCAATTTATTGAGGAGAACATTGAGCCGGGCAGCACAGTTGTCACTGATGGTTGGCGTGGCTATAATTCATTGTCTCAATCAAAGGAGTACAAACACAAAATAAAAGTGATCTCTGGTAGCGGTCAGGAAGCTCATGAGTTATTGCCTCATGTGCATATGGTCAATTCTCTTCTAAAACGCTGGATAAATGGAACGCATCAAGGAAATGTTTCCCCCAAGCATCTGCCTTACTATTTGGATGAATTTGCGTTTAGATTTAACAGAAAGATGTCGACTTTTAGAGGGAAACTGTTTTATCGCTTGATACAGCAGGCTGTGGTAACGCCACCAGTTCCTTTATGCGAAATAGTTAAAAATGAACTTGACTAAAGCAGATAAGCAGTAAAAAAAATTACTACAATATGGAACTTTGGCCTAAAACCCGCAAAATCAGTTCCGCCGGTCAAGTTTTCGGATTTGTGAAAGTCACACTTCGTCTTGATTAATATAATTCAAATTATAATAATCCAAATTATATTTCTTATCTTTGCTCCATGAAATTCATCAACCGTCAGCGGGAACTGGCGTTTCTGGGGCAGGAATATACCCTGAAAAGGTCATCATTTGTTGTGATCTATGGTCGCAGACGACTTGGGAAAACAGCGCTCATCAAGGAATTCATTAAAGATAAGCCACAAGCAGTTTACTTTCTTGCCGATAAATCATCGGAGACAATGACCATCAACCTTTTTAAAGATGTGATCACGCGTTCGCTGGGAAAGCAATTTCTCAGCGATGTGACTTTTTCTACCTGGGATCAGCTTTTTCAATATTATCTCCAGGAACTCAACTTTTCAGTAAAACAGATTCTCGTCATTGATGAGTTCCAATACCTGGTTTGGGCAAACCCTTCATTCCCGTCCATTTTACAACGGATTTGGGACGAATACCTGAAAGAGCGAAACATTATGCTGATCTTGTGTGGTTCCTCGGTAAGCATGATGCTGTCGGAAGTGTTGAATTACGACTCGCCTCTATATGGTCGCAGGACTGGTCAAATCCAGATGGAACCGCTTACTTTTCAATCATTCCGTGAGTTCTATCCCGAATCTAATAACATTTCATTGCTTGAATTTTACGGAATAACAGGTGGGGTTCCCAAGTACATTGAGTTTTTCGACAGCCGTAAACCGCTTTTGCCGCAAATCCGGGAAAGTTACCTGAATGTCGACCATTTTCTTAACCAGGAAGCACGGTTTATCTTATCGGAAGAGATCAATGAACCCATCAATTATTTTTCTATTCTCAAATCCATTGCCGGGGGCAACCATACCATTTCAGGAATATCCAATGACCTGAAATTCCCACTCCAAAAGATCACACCTTACCTGCATACACTCCAGCAAATCGGTTTGGTGGAACGCATAGTTCCTGTTACGGAACCTGCTCCGCATAAAAGCAAAAAGGGATTGTATAGGATCAGGGACCATTACCTTCTATTCTGGTTCCGGTATATTTTTCCTTACCAGTCGGATATCGCGATGGGTAATATTGGCTGGCTTCTTGAGAAGATCAGAAAAGAGTACAGCGATTATATTGGGCCTGTTTTTGAGGAAATAAGCCGGCAGTCGATCCCTTCCTTGTATCCGGGTAAATATACCAGGATTGGTTCATGGTGGGATAAGCATAACGAAGTGGATATTATTTGTCTGAATGCAGAAACCAGGGAAGTATTGATCGGAGAGTGCAAGTGGACCAATAAACGCGTTGGAAAGGATATTTACAAACAACTAAAAGAAAAATCGAAGACCATTGAATTCGGTTTTCAGGTTACAGAAAGCCATTATGCAGTCTTTTCGAAAAGTGGTTTTACCAAAGACCTGATAGATTTGAAGGATGGAAATTGTTCATTGATCAGTTTTAAAGAAAAAGGGTTGCTTAATACACTAACCGATAAATTGTAAACATGCGAAATATTTTCATCGTTACCCTCGGCGCCCGCGAAGTTCAGTTTTTAGAAGCCAACCTGAAAAATGAGGGATTTATTATTCCTCAAAATGATAAAGGGTGGCTAACCCATCCTAATTCCCATACCATAAAATTACAGATCTACAGGAACGATAACTTTCCGGATTATTTTTGTTGTCAGTATCCACGTTCAGATGGGAAAGTTATACTTGATCATTGGGATCGGTTTCAGCATGTCGTTGAATTTCCATTGATTCAGCATGCGCTTGATTCCCTGATAAAAGACTATCCCATTCACCAGGTCATTCTGATCTTCACCGATCAGGAAGATCTTAATATTTCCAATCCACAGCACGAAAGAAATTTTTTACGCGATACGGTGTATTTAAGGGATATTCTAAGAAAAGATCTCAGGTCGAAATTTCCTTACCTACCCAATGATCCAGACGCCGACATCCAAATACGCGAAAAGGCTACAAATATTGATTTTCAATATAAGTATTTTGCAGAAAAATGCAAATCGTTGTTTGAAAATGAAAAAGAGATTCAACAAATATTTCTGCTTGCCCAGGGTGGGATTGACCAGATCAATCATGCACTTACTTTGCAATTGATCCAAGCGTTCGGATTGAAAGTCAAATTATGGCAGCAAGCAGAAGGAGATGAACCTAAAGAGATATTTTTCCCATTTCTGTTTTTAGAAGACTTTGAGAAAGCCCGGATTAAAGAATTACTGGCTAACTATGATTTTAAAGGAATTTCCATTGTTTGTACTGATCCTCAAATCAAATATTTGGCAACTATAGGAGATTCCCTGATGACTTTCCGACCGAAATCGATTGAAACTTCCTTGATGCAAACGATTAATTTGATTCAGGAGAGTATTCCGTCTTTTTTACAACGGAAGTTACTTTTAAGTTTGTAGTATTGACAATGGTTTCAAGCATATTTTTTTCAAATTATTTGCTACGCAAGCAATAATTCTGGTTTTATGTCTAACTCCCTAAAAATTTCTTTTTGCCTATTCGTTAATTCAGTAA
>JAZDGR010000175.1:0-25022 GCA_043806735.1 bacterium
GGACAGATCTCTGGATCTTCCAACTGGACCCTGTCGCCCGACGGGAGACGTAAATGGTTGCTGACCGGCAGCTATGATTATAACCTGCATTGTGTCAACGCGGCAACCGGTAAACCGGTATGGAAGTACGAATCGGGGAATTTCATCAACGGGGCAGCCTCAGTCAGCGGGAAAATAGCAGTTTTTGGCGGATGCGACGGTTTTCTCCACCTGGTGAATACCGATAACGGGAAAGCGCTGGATACGATCAACATTGGAACCTACATTGCCTCCTCAGCGGCCATCTCTGGCGACAAAGCCTATTTCGGAAATTACGACGGACAGTTTTTCTGTGCTGATCTCAAACAAAAAAAGATCCGCTGGAAAACCGGCGGCGGGGGACCGTTCCTCTCCTCTCCTGCCATCCGGGGGAACAAGGTACTGATCGGATCCCAGAACCGTTATCTCTATTGCTATCAAACTGAAACAGGAGAACTTCTCTGGAAATACAAAGCGCTCGGAAAGATCGATGCCTCCCCCGTGATCTCGGGAAACAAGGTTATTATCGTCTCGACCGACGGCCGGCTGCACCTCCTCGACCTGAATACCGGAAATGAACTCTGGGTTTATGAGATCGGAAGTCAGGTAACAGCCACACCTGCCGTCGCCAATGGATTGATCGCAGTGGGGGCCTTCGACGGGAACCTCTATCTGTTTGGAAATAATAAGTAACCTACAAACCTATGCTTGCAGAACTTCAACAGGTATCGAAACATTATGGACAGCAGGCAAGCCGGAACCAGGTTCTCCGGGAGTTATCCCTTGCCATCGGCGAAGGCGAATCCGTTGCCATAATCGGCCCTTCAGGTTCCGGCAAAAGTACCTTGCTGAACATCCTGGGAACCCTTGACCGGCCCTCCTCAGGAAAGGTACTGATAGATAACCAGGCAGTAGCGGAGTTGGACGACAAACAGTTATCTGCCATCAGGAACCTGACGATAGGATTTGTTTTCCAGATGCACTACCTCCTTCCCCAGCTCACCCTGATTGAAAATATTTTCCTTCCGGTATTGCCCGAAAAGGATAGAGCCAAACGAAAGAAAGCAGAAGAACGGGGTCGGTACCTTCTGGAACGGGTCGGACTGAAAGAGCATCTGTTCCGTCGTCCGGGAGAACTCTCCCTGGGAGAATGTCAGCGGGCTGCCGTGGTCAGGGCCCTGATCAACAATCCCCGGATGTTGCTGGCGGATGAACCGACCGGTTCGCTTGACGACGAAAATGCCGCCAATCTGGGAACCCTTCTGTCAGACGTAAACCGCACCGAGGGAGTTGCGCTGATTGTGGTCACGCATTCGATGGAATTGGCTGAAAAGATGCAAAAAATCTACAGGTTGCAGGGAGGGAAATTGCACGGGATCACACAGTTATGAATTCATTCAGACTGATCGGAAGAAACCTTTGGTTTTATCGCAAAGCATATCTCGCCTTGATGGCCGGGGTAATGCTGAGTACCGCTGTGCTCACCGGAGCCCTGATCGTGGGAGACTCGGTTCGCGGCAGCCTGGGGCATCTTACCGAACTGAGACTGGGAAAGAGCCGGTGGGCTATGCAAACCCGAGACCGCTTTTTCAGGGCCAGGCTGGCCGGAGAATTATCCGCGGAAATTCGGACAACAGTTGTCCCGGTATTGCAACTCAACGGGATCGGCGTAAACATGGCAACCGGTCAACGCACCAGAGACCTGAAGATAATCGGAATAGACAGCACCTTCAAAGGTTTATGGGATCACCCCGGGCAGCTTCCGGGAGAAGACGAAGCTGTCATCAGTCCGAACCTGGCAGAGAAACTGGATCTGAAACCCGGGGATCACTTGCTGATCCGGGGTCCAAACACCGGGAAAGCGCCGCAAAATGCACCGTTTGTTGCAGAGGAAACGCCCACCGTTTCCTTGCGCCTCACCGTTACAGCAATAGCGGATAACCACAACATGGGCCGGTTTAGCCTGAAGAGCGATCAAAAGGCGCCGTTGAATGTTTTTGTCTCCCTGCGGCAGCTGGCCGAACGGCTGGAGATACCCGGGACAGCCAACCTGCTGCTGGTACCGGAAAATGAAGAAAGAAACCTGACCGCAGCGGCTCTCGACAGCGCACTCTCACACGTCTGGCAGCCGGCCGACGCAGGAATTGAGATCCGGCAACTGGATACTGCAGGGATTCTCCAGATCACCTCCGACCGGATCTTCTTTGAACCCCGAACCGCTTCGGCAATCCAGCAGGCGCTTCCGGGCTCAGAAACCATCCTAACCTACCTGGCTAACAGTCTGTCGGCACATGGTAAAACAGCCCCTTATTCTTTTGTATCGGCAGTAAACAATATGTTTTTCCCGGCTCCTCTTTCCCGGGAAGAAGTCCTTATCAGCACCTGGTTGGCCACCGACCTCGGCGCTGGATCCGGAGATTCGCTCACCATTTCTTATTATGTCATGGGCCCCCTGAGAACCCTAAAGGAACAACAGGCCGTTTTTCGTATCAGGGGTGTTATCCCGGTCGGAAATATCCCGTTCGGTCCCGCCATGATGCCCGATTTCCCCGGCATGAGCGATGCAGGAAACTGCCGCGACTGGGAAACCGGGGCGCCGGTCGACATGAGCCGGATTCGCGACAAAGATGAAGCCTATTGGAATCAGTTTCGCGGCACGCCCAAAGCTTTCATAAGTCTGGAAGATGGGCAAAAACTGTGGAACAACCCTTTCGGAACCGTCACCGAGTTTCGCCTTTCCAAGGGAAAACGGGAGTTAAAAGATATCGGGATTGCCATCATGCAACACCTGACCCCCGATCAGACTGGCATGACAATGAATCCGGTTTATAAGGAAGGACAGGAGGCTGCGGCCAATTCCACTGATTTCGGAACCCTCTTCCTGAGTCTCAGTTTTTTCCTGATTGGCTCCGCACTCCTGCTGTCGGCCCTCCTTTTCTCCCTGCATGCACGAACGCGACTTCCGGAAGCGGGGATCTTATCAGCCATCGGATTCAGGAAACTCCGGATCATCCGGATCCTTTTTACCGAAGCCTGCATCGTCATCATGGCAGGGGGTATCCTGGGAACCTTCGCCGCTATTTTTTACAACCGGCTCGTTCTTTTCTTATTGAACACCCTCTGGCAGGACGCGGTAAGAACCACCATGCTCGAATTGCATGTAAGATTTACCACGCTCATCACGGGAGCCGCAACGGGAATCGGTATCTCTGGATGTATCCTTTTACTGGTTCTTTTAAGGAGTTTCCGCAAACCGGTGACCAGCCTGGTAAAAGAAGCTTCCTTGCCCCGCTTAACCGGATTGAAGATCAAGCAAAGGATCTATTCGATTATAGCCATGCTTCTGCTAGGGAGTGCAGTAGTTCTGATAATATTCCTATTGGCTGACTTTCAGTCTGTGGAAAGCGGGTTGTTCCTGGTAACAGGAGGCCTGATCCTGACCGGTAGTATCCTCCTGACAAATGCTTTTCTGATCCGGATAACCGGGAAGCCCTCCGTGAAAACCCCGGGGGTTGCCCGGCTGGTGCTAAGAAATGCAGGACTGAAGCGAACCCGCACCATGGCATCTATTTCCCTGCTGGCCCTGGGCACGTTTATCATCATTATCACCGGAGCAAACCGGAAAACTTTTTATGGAACCGAACAGGAGAGGCAATCCGGAACGGGAGGATTTCTTTTATGGGCCGAATCGACCATGCCCCTGTTGTACGATCTGAATACCCCTTTCGGGAAAAAGCATTTCGGACTGGAAGATGAACCACTGGTTAGGGATGCCCGCTTTTACCAGATGCAGCGGATGGATGGCAGCGATGCCAGTTGCCTGAACCTGAATCAGGTGGCGAAACCCTTCCTGCTGGGAGTGCCTGTAAATGAATTTGATTCGCTGAGATCGTTTCAGTTTGCCACACTGGATCCCGAGATCAGGCCCGATCATCCGTGGAGGGAATTGGATACTGCGTTGGCCGCTGACCTGATCCCTGCTTTTGCCGATCAAACAGTCATCACCTGGGGATTGCGGAAATCGGTGGGCGATACGCTGAACTACCAGGATGAATCGGGAAAGGATCTCCGGATAAAGCTGATCGGAGGATTGGACAATTCCATCTTCCAGGGGCATCTTCTTGTATCGGACAAACAATTGCGACGGTTTTATCCTTCGCTCTCAGGCGCCACGGTCATGCTGGTCGACGGGCCCTTCGAAAAAAAAGACAGGATCACCACAAGGCTTGAAGAGCTTTTTATCGATTACGGCCTGGTGGCCACGCTGGCTTCCCAGCGGTTGTCGGAATTCAACTCGGTGGAAAATACTTATTTATCCGTGTTCATGATGCTGGGAGCGCTGGGGGTACTGATCGGCACGGTCGGACTGGGGATCATTTTATTCCGGAATCTGACGGAGAGGAAATCGGAATTTGCACTTTATTTGGCACTAGGTTTTCAGAAGAAAAACATTTTCCGGATGTTAGTTGCCGAGCACCTCCTTATCCTGATCGCTGGGATTACGTTTGGTTCCGTGGCTGCACTGGCAGGAATCCTTCCATCGCTCATTTCCCCTGCGTTTACACTACCTGCCGGATTTCTGATTCTCCTGATGGGATTGATTTTCATCAGCGGATTGTGCTGGATTTACTTTCCTGCCCGGTCATTCCTGCAGCAAAATCTGACACAGGCATTGCGAAATGAGTAAATTTGCCGTTCAAAATCAACCACAGAAAATGAAGAAAATCGCTTCATTTCTTTTTATCCTGTTTGTAGCCTTTGAGATGCATGCTCAAAACTCCCTCGGCATCCAGGCAGGGTACCTGAACACCCATACCAGCGTAGCCGAGTACCAGCGACCGGGATGGGCTTTCTTTCTCATGGACTATGTTTCCCTGAACCCGAACCGGAACTCGGCTCATGTCGCGTTGACTGCAGATATTGACCTGGGCAAAAGGTTTTTTCTTTCGACCGGCCTCCACTATGAGGAGATGGGGATCTCAAAGATCAGCTTTACGGATACCCTTAACCGGTTTTACTCCTATGCGGCAAACGAGGAGTACATCGGGTGGTCTTTGTTGTTGAAGTACCACTACCGGTTCAACGACAGTAAATTCGGCATCTTTGCCGCAGCCGGACCTAAAATTGATTTTGTAATCAGCTATCTGAACGCTGCCGAACAGGCACCCCTGGCCGCAGTTGACTTTATCACCCCCTTTGCGCGGTTCAACGTGATGGTTTTTTCCATTGCGGTGGAAGCAGGTTGCTCATACAAACTGGGACCCGGTGAAATAAACCTGCGGGTAAATTATTACCAGGGGCTGAGTGATGTATTAAGGGATGACTACCTGGTCGGAAGAACCCGCTCCTTGGGAATCGACATCGGCTATACCCTCTATCTATAACCTTTTACATCTCACGTCTCACGACCTTACTTCGGTTGTGTAAGTTCTCTCCGACCATTGATGTATTTGACCACGAAAGCCGCTTTCAGTCCGGGTTTAGCATGAAGAGCATCTGCAAATTGATTCGCCTCCGCTTCGGTGTCAAATTCTCCAACATAATAGCGGTAATATCCTTCGGAAAACTCTTTGGTGACTGGTTGGGATAACTTGAAATACGCTTTGATATTCTGCGGACTACGCTGGCCGGTAGAACAAGCGTAAATCTGGATTTTATAGAAAATGTCTGCGTCCATTCCGGGAATCTGGACAGGTTTTACAGAAGGAGGTTCGGATTGAGTGACTTTTTCCCGGAGAGTATCCTGAAGAACGGGAAGAGGAGTGACTTTCACTTGCTCTGCAGGCAATTCCTGGAGTTGTCCGGGGGCTGGTTTTACGGCAATTCCGGTTTCACCGGAAGTCGTTTTTGGTGGTATTTTCTGTGGTTGCTGGATCAGGTCCTGCGGCCTGGGCAGGATCACGGGAGGCATGGTGCTTTCCACCGCATCCAGTTTTACCGGATTGCGACGATTGAAGTTATAAACGAGGTTCAGGGAAAGAAATGAGTACATATCGTATTGGAAACCTCCTGTTGTCATAGTTAGTATTTCTGAATTGACCACACGGAGGGTCCATTCCAATCCGAGGTTGACTTTGTCGTAAATATTGAAGTAGGCTCCCAGACCGGCAGGAACAACCAGTGCAGTGGTCCAGCTACCGGAACTTCCACTTCCTCCAATCTGTTCATGTGTATGTAAATCTTTTGTCGTGGTAATCCAATTGGACAAACCAATACCGGCCGTTCCGTAGATGAAAAAAATCCGTTTGGGCTTATACCGGAACAACATGTTGCTGAGATTGATAGTTGCATTCAGGTTATAGTCCAGGATGTTGCCTTCGAAATACTTGTCATAAGGTGTTCCATCGGGATAATTCCGTTTGGTTCCGGCAATTTCTCCATACAAAACTTGTCCGCGGAGGGCAAATACATGGCTGAATTGCCGGATCAGGTAAAAAGTACCTGAATACCTCCAGCCATTTATGGTATTGCTCACTGGCCAATAGTCATTGACACTCAGCTGCCCGTAGTAAATATTCGGACCACCCCCAATGCCAACAGACCAGTTTCCATACCATTTTTTGCTAAGCACTCCCTGAACCTGGGAAACAGTACTCACAGAGATCAATAGAAATCCCAAGAGAACGGAAAAGAGAAATAGACTTCGCATGAAGATCCGGTCGATTTTCCGGATAAAGGTATTTCGAAAAAAACCTCGAAATAGGGCATAACGAAAACTTTATCAACAGCTTATTGTTACTTCTTCAACTGGATCGCCCGGCTGTAATCCTGGATGGAGCCTGCAATGTCCCCCATCGATTTCCGTGCAAATCCCCGGTAATAATACGCATCGGCAAAGTTTGCATCAAGTTGGATTGCCCTGGTGAAATCATCAAATGCCTGTTTATATTTTTTCATTCTCAGATAGACCAATCCCCGATTGCACAGGGCAGCCAGAGACAACCGGTCTTTGCGGAGGGCTTTGGTCAGAGCTCCCATTGCTTTCTTATTCTTCTCCAGGTAAGCAAAAAGGCATCCCAGGTTGTTATAACAGGCCGCAAAACGCCGATATTTTGACCGGAGCAGGATATAAGCTTTCTGTGAATGGTCAGGATCCCCGGCGAGGCGGTACACATATCCCATGCAGAGCATGATCGAAGAATCGTATTTCGGTTTCAGTTCCAGTGCATGCTTATAAAGATCGATGGTTTTGCCGTACTGACGGTTCTGGAATTTCCATACCCCATAATTGATATAGGCTTCCAGAAAATCACGGTCTTTTGTGGCAAACCCCAGGCAAGTTTCGATCAGACTGGAATCAACCGGCGGGTGGAGCACCTGGTTTGTTCCGATGAGATAAGCGGAAAAAATGTGATCCTGAGTAACCTGGGCATTTTCCCAGAAAGCAGGGTTTTTTAACTGGGTTACAGGAACTTTCAATGCTTCGCTGCAAACTTTAAATACACTGTCTCCCTTGTTGAGTTTCATGTATGCAACCCCGATATAAAAGTTGCAAAAGGTACGGGAAACTAATGTGTCGGTACGGGCAATCTTAAAATCGCCGATCGCGTCAGGATACATACTTTGTTCCAGGTAACTCAGGCCCCGGTAAAAATGGATGGTGCCTAACGTTGAGGAAGAAGGGAAGAGAGAATCCTTGTTTTTCTCCAGCAGGGAGGCAAAATCGGTTTTGTAATCCAGGGTGCAGATCTCCCGTAAATCCAGTTCCTGTGCAACGGCGAACCTCACCATCGCCAGAAACGCAAGCGTGACCGGCCAGGCAGCCGGATTTTTTTTACGTGATACGGTCATGATGGCTTTCGTTACAAATGGTATTCAAAAATAGCGAATTCCATCTGATTTGTGTTGAGGAATTATTGACAATTACTAACTTTGAGGTGTTAGGATTGATCTGGAAATGGGAAAAGATCCATTCGCAGTTGGTTAAAAACAGGGATTAGATGGGGAAAAGAGTTTTTGAAGAGGACCCGGCGAGCATCAAATATCATGTTAAAAAGTTCCTGCTGAACCGGAAAAAGGAATTGACCGGGAAAGTCGTCATAGATTTTCCCTCCGGGAATGGAATAACTTCCCGTATCCTTCGCGACATTGGCGCCACCCCTTTCCCTTTCGACCTCTTCCCCGGGTTCTTTCAGGTTGAAGGGCTCGAATGCAGGCGGGCAGATATCCGGACAGGGATTCCGGTGGGAGATGCATTTGCCGACGCCCTCATCTGCCAGGAGGGAATTGAGCATTTCTCAGATCAATACCAGGCTTTCCGTGAGTTCAACCGGGTGTTGAAACCGGGAGGGATGTTACTGATCACTACGCCAAGCTATTCCAATATCCGGTCGCGGCTCAGTTATCTTCTCATGGAAAGCGAACGGTACAACCGGCACATGCCCCCCAATGAGTTGGACAGCATCTGGATGGCAAGACCCGGCGTTTCTGACGAAATCTACTTTGGCCATATTTTTCTGACCGGGATCCAGAAACTCCGCGTGCTGACAAAACTGGCCGGATTCCGGATCCGGAAAGTCCATTTTGTTCACCTGAAGTTCTCCGGCCTGATTTTCTTTCCTTTTCTATATCCTTTTATCCTGTTGTCCAATTACATCGCCTTCCGGAAGAACCTGCGAAAACACAAGGACAAGGATTTGCAGAAAGCAAAAAAGGTTTACCGGGAGATTTTCGCACTAGCGGTAAATCCGAAAATCCTGCTGGATGGCATGCTGATGGTAGAGTTTGAAAAGGAGCTGTCGTGCGGGGAGGTGAGTATGTATTTGCGCGGGCGCGAAGCCGGCTTAACAGTCACCTGATCGGAATTCCGGCTGTTATCCTCCACCAACCAGGCCTCGAATTTCCCTTTCAGGTCGATGATGGGTCGCCCGGTATTGCCCAGCCGGATACAGAGGTGGGACGTACTGGATTCGAACCAGTGACCTCATGCGTGTGAAGCATGCGCTCTGAACCGGCTGAGCTAACGTCCCGCGCTAACCACCGGCCAAAATTAAAGAAAACCTGTTGTTTTTCGGCAAAAAGTTTTAACTTTGCACTCCCATTTTCAAGGATACTCCTCCTTAGCTCAGTTGGTTAGAGCATCTGACTGTTAATCAGAGGGTCGCTAGTTCAAGTCTAGCAGGGGGAGCCAGATAATCAACCACTTGCATATTTTATCAAGTAGGTGGTTTTTTTATTATGCAAACATTTATACAAACAAGACCAAATATATTGCGTTTTCGCGAGTCTCATATTTACAATTAATCTGACTTCAAAACAGTCTTTACCTTGTGTCTTCATGGCAAGTTTTTACCCATTAATCGGGTTTAGGGGTAAAAGGTTTTAGGGGTAAGCAGGTGATGTAGGGGGCCCCGCAGAGTAATTTTCCACTTGCATTTTCCTCCTCCTTATAGTATTTTTACATGGAAATTGTTTCTTAACCATTTTCTATGAAAACGCTTTTTTTCACCTTATTCTTGATTTGTTCTGTTTTCCTGACAGGTACAATCATTGGGCAGAATACCGTGTATCAACCAACTGCGGTAAGACTGCCGCTCTATTTTGATGTTTCACCTCCTCTGAGGGATATGATATCCATTGCGCCAACCAAAAAAGAAGAAGGATTGAAAGAGGTTCCCAATAAGATCGGAAGAAAAGAGTACTTTGGAATTGAAATCCCTCCTTTTACTCTCCCCGAAGATCCGGTCTGGCAAAAACATGAAGGCACCTATCAGCCATCATCCCCTGTACCGATTCAGAATTTTGAAGGGATCTCGAATATATCAGGATTGTATCCCCCCGATCCCCAAGGTGAAATTGGCCCAAATCACTTTGTACAGGTAGTCAACAGCAATTTCGCAATCTATTCCAGGACAGGTACTTTGTTGTTTGGTCCGGCTTCATTAAGCACCATATGGAATGGCATCCCGGATCCCTGGAACGGAACCAACAATGGGGATCCGGTGGTTCTCTATGATCAGGCAGCCAATCGATGGCTCATCTCCCAATTCTCGCTACCCAATTCCACCCAATATGCCGAGTTGGTTGCGATCTCACAAACAGGCGATCCCACAGGAAGCTGGTACAGGTATGTTTACGAGTTCGGTAGTGAGATGCCCGATTATCCGAAGTTTGGGGTTTGGCCGGATGGGTATTATCTTTCCGTGAACCAGTTTACCGGGGGATCAACGTGGGGAGGCGTATCTGCATCCGCTCTTGAACGCAACAAGATGTTGGCTGGAGATCCTTCTGCCCTGGCGATTTTTTTCGACCTCGGACCTTCGGGCGATCCAGAGAGCATGCTTCCTTCCGACTGGGATGGATCGGCATCTCCCCCAGTCAATTCACCCAACTATTTCACCTACTTTAACAATTGGTCTTCTCCCCCAAACTGTTACCTCAAGATCTGGGAATTTCATGTGAATTGGGTGACTCCGGCCAACTCCACCTTCTCATTGGCCACCAGTTTGACTACCTCACCATTTGATTCAGAAATCTGCCCGGCTTTCAGGGGAAGATGTATTCCCCAACCCAGCACCTTGATAAAATTAGAATCATTGTCTGACCGCTTGATGTACAGACAACAATACAGGAATTTCACCACACATCAGACCATAGTAAACAACCACACCGTGGATGTTGACGGAACCGGTCATGCCGGGATCCGGTGGTATGAACTGCGAAATACCGGAAGTGGCTGGTCTATCTACCAGCAGGGAACATATGCTCCGGATGCGTATCACCGGTGGGTTGGCAGCCTTGCCATGAATACAGGTGGGGATATTGGCCTTGGTTATTCCGTTTCCGACGGAAGTACCATTTATCCTGGCATCAGATACACCGGACGTCGTGCTTCTGATCCATTAGGCACGATGACCACCGTGGAACAAACCGTCATCTCCGGAAGCGGGTCCCAAACCGGCCCCGCCTCACGATGGGGAGATTATAGCGGCATGTCAGTGGATCCCGTGGATGATAATACTTTTTGGTATACCACCGAATATATTCAAACTACCGGCTCCTCTAACTGGAAGACACGCATTGCCTCGTTCGTATTAAATAATGTTCCTACCGTTGTTACACTACCTGCTTCCGCAATTACACAATCCTCAGCAACTCTGAACGGAACCGTTAATCCAAACGGATTTGCGACAAGCTACCATTTTGACTGGGGAACCACAACCGGTTATGGAAATTCCACTCCGGCCGGGGCCGCCGGTTCCGGCACAACGCCTGTTCCTGTTTTATCGATGATAACCGGACTTGCAGGAGGGACGATCTATCATTTCCGTCTGGTTGGAGTCAACGCAGATGGAACCTCTTATGGGCTCAATCAATCATTCACTACCTTATGTGGAAGTTACACGATCCCGTTTTTCGAAGGGTTTACAAATACAACCATTCCACCCTGCTGGTCACAAATCGACCACCAGGGCAATGGGGAGATCTGGAATTTCGGGGTGATTACGACACAATCTCCAAATCCGGCTCTTACAGGAAACTATGCCTTTCTGGACAGTGATGCTTATGGATCCGGGCATACGCAAAATGCCGACCTGGTCTCTCCTACGTTGGATTTATCGGCCTATTCTTCTGTTACCCTATCATTTCTTCATTATTTTTTACTATATATAGCCGAATCAGGAACAGTATCCTATAGCATTAACAATGGTTCTTCCTGGACCCCTATTCAGTCATTTACCACGACCTCTCCAACAAATCCTGCAACCTTTTCACAGGTCATACCTGCCGTTGCCGGCCAGGCACAGGTTAAATTCAAATGGAACTATACTGGAACATGGGGATATTCCTGGGCTATCGATAATGTTCAACTAACCGGGATCCCGACCAACCGGTCACTAACCAATGTTACCGTAGGTCAAGGAGTTACATCCTGTTACGATGCCGGTCAAACGATTACTGTCGCAGGAAATGGAACAACCTTTACGGTACAAAACGGGGGATCTGCTACCCTGATTGCCGGACAAAACATCTTGTTTCTACCCGGAACTACCGTCCAACCGGGAGGATATTTACGGGGATATATCACCCAAAACGGTCAATTCTGTACAAATCCGACGACAGCTCCGCAAAATCCGGTCATCCTCGAAGTCATCAATATGGATACTGTTTCAGCTCTATCTTTATTCAAGGTCTATCCCAATCCGACTACCGGAAAATTTACCCTGGAGTTAAGCCCGGAACTAAAAGAGACACAAACCCTTGTGACCATTTATGGCATGATGGGCGAACGGGTACTGAAAAAGGTCATCCAGGGGGTGTCAAAAATGGAATTTTCACTCCTTGACAAACCTGCCGGAGTTTATATCATCCATGTAATGTCGGGTAAACACAGCGAAGCAGCGAAAGTGATTAGGAAGTGACGAAGTGACGAAGTGCTGGTGTGATCCCGGAACTTCGGGCTGCTGACTTCTTGTAAAGAAACTATCCTCACACTTTTCTTCACACAAACACGGCTTAAGGAAATAGCTGAAAGAAAAATAGTGGAACTTAGCTATCGCGGAAATATGCCACCCGTCCCAACAAATCCCCTTTTCCGCTCCCTGTTGATCCTTTTTAACCTGTTCAGATGAATTCTGATGACAATAACATCAGGAAGAAAAAATTAATTAATCTTCCACGGTTAATTGAGCTTTTCAATCCTTGCCTGGTTAAACCTGAAACTCCAAGCCGGAAGATGAACAAGGTGACAATGGAAACAACTTTCCATGCCAATTACCTGTGTCAATTCAGCAACTCTTTCCATATCAATGGTTGGTTCACTGATCGTTTTTCCTAATTTATCTATCAATGACTGTATGCCATTATTGACATAATATGTTCTTTCTGTTAAGTGACATTCCTTGCAAGTTTCCTTCAGAGTCTGAAACCTGAAATTGAATGCCTGAAATTGTTTTTGAGCATTTTCATATTCTCCCTGCTCGAGATCAATACCTATTCCATCAAAATTTGAGGCCAAAGCATGCTTAAATTGTGAAAAAACCATAGCTTCACCAGAAAGGGGGTCTCGGACTTCAACCACACTGAAATTACCCCAATGGTATTTCTGTTGAACCTTGACCATGAAATTCACATGGCAATCCTGGCAGATTTGTCCTACATTTTGATATGCACCCATAATTTCATCCATATCCCTCGTTCTAAGGGCAGAATCGAGTGTATTTACCACATCCATTGGAAATTTTTTCTTCCATTCAGGCACCATTTTGGAGACTTCAACATATACAGTCTTGAATCTCTCAAACTGTGACATTGCGCTCTCCGGATCATTTTCAAGAAGATCTATAAGGATTCCATTTAAAGGGGTATTTAGTTTAAACATTTCAAATAAAATAGAGTGGAGCGCCTGCAATAGGAGGGAAAAGTGAATCCAATGAAGCCGGAAGTGGTCCGGCTATTTCAACCAGGACAGCATTTTTCTGTTTTAATTGATCTATCTCTTCAGCTTGCCGGTTTGAGCACCCTAATGTAAAAATAAAGATGAGCAGGATGCCAAATAAAAATAATGCGTCAATTCTTTTCATTGTAAACCTCCTTTTTTGGTTTATAAATTATGGGATAAACTTTGTTGGACAGTTCCAACCAGTTCATCAATCCGTCTTTATAATCTTCCGGGTGGCGGAATTATCGTCGGTGTACACCAGCACGATATACATTCCCGCAGGGGCGCCCGCAATCGAAAATTCATGACGGGATTCATTGCCCAGCCTGCCTGAAAGCACCTTTTCACCGTGCATGCCGTAAATAACCATGTTGACCGGAGTTTGTTTGTCAACAGCCAAAAGTTCCAGTGTGAAGCGCCCGGGGGTGGGATTCGGATAGATCCTGAAAAGGGTGTTAGCATTGTCTGCGTATTCAATTTCCCCGGTTCCTGAACCTTCTGTAGGAACTGCCGGATGGCTGTATGGAGCACAGAAGACGGTCGAAATGTAACCGTGCAAATATCCTCCCGGGTCGACCTTGGTTCCCGGGTAATAAAAGATATTCTGCCCGGCGATGTGGCTTACACTTCCTCCGTTCTGCACTAAGTAAGTAGTACCGTTTCCGGCAATCAGCAAGGTATTGGTCGCATCGGCGCACGAGACCATCCCTGCGGAAATGGTCTTATCCTGCAGCGAACGGACTGCCGGCGGAACCGCCCCATTCCCCAGGTTGCCTGTAAAGGTGCTGAAGGAGGAAAGGCCGTGCGCATCCACTATGTGTGTGGAGGTATTAGAGGCATTATAGGTGATCCAGGGCAGAGCATCAACCTTTGTGCAGAAGATATCGGCTTCGGTTCCTACCACATCCGCCGGAACATACTGGAAAGCTGAATTGCACGAAAAACCGGTAATCCCTGTCTGTGAAAGATTCCAGTATCGGGTCAGGTAACTGGTAGCGGTTCCGGGAACCCGGGCATCAACAACGGTAATCCCGGCATAGTTGTTGCCTCCGGCAAAGGTGCCGGCCGTGAAATTCAGTGTAACAGGCGAATATTCAGCTGTTCCGGTAACATCGCCCACAGGGTATGTGAACGATCCGGTACCCAGGAATTCTTTTCGCAGTTCACCGGTTCCCGAGGCGACCACCATCCTGGAGGCAGAAGGCCAGGCAGCCACATAGGCCGATGACCCAAGCAGAAGGTTGTTTGAACCGAGCGTAACTCGTCCGTTCACAATGGTCAGGATCCCGTTGATCCGGGTACTTCCGCCGATTGTCAAGCCGGCCGCGTTGTCCAGTATCAGGTTCTGAAACATATTCTGGCCCTGGATGATCTGTCCAAAGGTTCCATTGAACTCGAAGGTTCCGGGTCCGGGGAAGAATGCAAACGAATTCTGGTTGATGAAGTTGCCCTTTATCCTGACGGTAGCCTGGTTCATGAGTATCCCGCCGTTCATGATCGTCAGGGTACCGTTGATTGTGAAGATTGGTGTACCCATGACCTGTACCATGGCTCCGGTAGCTATGGTCAGGTTGTTACATGACAGGCCCGGTACCATCACAGCAGGTAGGAACGGGGTTCCTGCAGGAATCATGACAGTCTGGTATCCGTTAGGAACAATATTTGGCGACCAGTTTGCGGCATTGCTCTAGTCGGAGGAAACCGTACCGTTCCAGGCAACAGATGCGGAACCGATCATAAAATAATTGACCGTCGACCAGGAACTCCCGCTGGCATTTGTTGCACTTGCCCTCCAATAATAGGTGCCTGGAGACGGGAAGGTTGTGATATACTGGGATGCAAGCAATCCGAACTGACTGACCAGGGGAACCGTAAAGGTAGGTGTTTGATCTATCTCTATCCCGTAACTGGTTGCCCCGGGAATATCGGTCCAGTCGAAATTGATAGCAGGAGTGCCTGAGAAGGAACCATTGAGCGGTAAAACCAGTGCCGGATTAGCCGGCAGTGAAGGATCCCATTTCTGGTAAATGGAAGGAACGATCCACCACGATTGGACATTGAGCCAGGAGCTTTCACATTGATTCCAGTATGTCGTCATGGCCGACATGATCGATGCCATATACTGCGGATCATGGATATTGAACCAGGAGGTTACATTCTGCCAGGCTTGGGTGTACTGGTCCCGTTTAGGGAAGGTCGGCAGGTAGGTCGGATCGGTTCCCATCCTGTAGAACTCCTTCCACCAGCAGATGTTCCAATTCTTCGGATAGTAGGTACATTCCGACAGGTTGGGTTTGATCCCGCAGAACCAGGAGACCTCATCCCCGATCAGCAACATCTCGTCATTCGAATCATTATTCGTAAGGTTGATGCGGCCGCTTCCATCCTGGTTTATGAGCATCACGTCCAGGTCGGTAGAGGCGCCTTCGGTGGGAGGGGGGCAAGTCATGTGCCCCAGGTCGGAGGTGATACTGATCCTGCCGTCGCTCAGTTCTTCGGGAACATAGTCATTCCCGTAATTCCATGTAATTTGATTCAAAGGTCCTCATCTGTATGGGATTGGGGTTCGACGGGTAGAGCGTGCCGTTTGTAATCTGTGTAAGGTTGGTCACCACATTGGGTGGCATACAGTCGACCGTGTATACTTCCCAGCTTGTGCCTCCCTCATCAAGGGCAGCGGAAAAGATGATCTTATTGCCGGCATCATTGAAGGAAGGATGCCCGACCCAGGTATCAAAAGTGGCAGGCCAGGTACCGCCCCCGATGATGGGCATATTCCTCAGGTCGATCTCATAAATCGTCCCAGTCATTACGTTGATGATATGCAACCCTTCATACCAGCCGCAGGGTTCATTCACCGGAATGGAGCATTCGCTTTTGGGGCACACCGTGGAAGGTTCGAACCGGTATTTGCCTGTACAGACGATCCATTGGCCGTCCATGGAGAGATGGGGATGACGGTCAGAATAATTGTTGAAGGTTAACTGAGTCGGCGGCGGAAAGTCAAGATTCGGCAATTTATTCATATAGATCTCGAAATTACCGGTTCGGTTTGAACTCCACACCACTACCGTATCAAAGGGTGGAGTATCCATAATATGGTAATCGGGGTGATTGTCAACCCAGGGATTGGTCGTCAGCCTTGTTATTACTGTCGGGGTATTCACATCGGGCATAAAGTAAATATCTGCATTATTGGTCACATTCTTTACAAACATGACCCCGGGAGGCGCGACGGAAAAATAATTGACCGTTGACCAGGCAGTCCCGCTGCCGTTCGTGGCGCTCGCCCGCCAGTAATATTTGCCGACCGGCAACGGCAATTGAAACTGCGACTGCGCCAGTCCCATCTGGTGGATCGTCGGGCTCGTGAAAGAAGGAGTCGCATCGATCTCAATCCCGTAACTGGTGGCCCCTGGAACATCGGTCCAGTCGAATGGCGTGATTGAGGCACCTGTGACATTGCCGTTTACAGGTGATATCAACGACGGATTGGCCGGCAGTAAGGGATCCCATTTCTGGAAAATGGAGGGCACCGTCCACCAGGATGGGACATTCAGCCATGAGTTATCACACTCGTCCCCATAGGTCGCCATGGCAGTAAAGATGTCGCTAAGATTAAGATATTGTGGGTCATGGGCATTGAACCAGGAGAGTACATTTTGCCAGGCCTGGGTATACAGGCTCCGCTTCGGAAACGTGGGCAGATAGGTTGGATCTGTTCCCAGGTTATGAAAGACCTTCCACCAGCAGATATTCCAGGTTTTTGGATAATAGGTGCACTCCGACAGGTTTGGTTTGATCCCGCAGAACCACGAAACCTCATCCCCGATCAGAAGCATCTCGTCATGCAGATCATTGTTGGTGAGATTGGTACGTCAGCTGCCATCCGGATTGATGCACATGATATCCAGGTCGGTGGATGCTCCGGTGTCGGGCGGAGGACACATCATCGGCCCAAGATCGGATGTTATGCTAATCCTGCCGTCGCTTAATTCTTCGGGAACATAGTCGTTCCCGTAATTCCATGTCAGCTGGTTCAGCGGGCTGACAGGGGTATTGACCGATGTTGCCGGAATCCTGAAGATCTGCGAATTCCCCAGCGGTGTCCGGGTCGAGGAATAAAGGATCTCCGTGCCGCTCGATGCGAACTCGGCTCCGGCGCTCATCTGGATGGGATTCGGATTGGAGGGATAGATGGTCCCCTGTGTGATCTGCGTGAGGTTGCTGATCGTGCTGGGGGGAACGAAATCAACAGTGTAAACTTCCCAACTGGTGCCGCCGGGATCAAGGGCGGCCGAAAAGATTATTTTATTGCCTGCTGGGGAGAAAGAGGGATGGCCGATCCAGGTATCGAAGGTGGCAGGCCAGGTGCCCCCACCCGTGATCGGCATGTTCCGGAAGTCAATTTCATAGATCGTCCCGCTGGTTACATTGATGATATGCAATCCCTCATACCAGCCGCAAGGTTCTGAAACCGGGATGGAACACTCACTTTTGGGGCATACCGTGGAGGGTTCGAACCGGTATTTCCCGGTGCAGACGATCCATTGGCCGTCCATGGAGAGATGGGGATGACGGTCAGAATAATTGTTGAAGGTTAACTGAGTCGGCGGCGGAAAGTCAAGATTCGGCAATTTATTCATATAGATCTCGAAATTACCGGTACGGTTCGAACTCCATACAACCATGGTATCATACGGCGGCGTGGTCATGATATGAAAATCCGGATGATTATCAACTCCGGCATGGGTGGTCAGCCGCCGTATTACAACCGGGTTGTTTATGTCCGGCATATAATAGATATCCGCATTGCTCCCAACGTTTTTAACGAACATTATACGTGTTTGCGCAAGGATGCAATGATAACACAGAAGCAGTCCAACTGCAACGAGGAAACGGGTAAACGTTCTCATGTGAACCTCCTTATTAAATTTAAAACTGTATTCAGCAACGGTTTCAGACCTGAAACAACAATGTCCGGGTTTATTTACAGTCAGATCAGGAGAAACACAGGATGAATATGAACAGGCTAGCGGGCGTTGTTCAGCCATAGATATAAATACAAATATAAAAATACGTTATGCGGTTTCTTTACCTTAAGTCAAAGGATATTTCCTCCTGAAAGGAGTTATTTGGCTTCCTCCCGGAAGGAATTTACCGGGATTTCATTGATATTTATCAATCACATTCCGGGATTCAGCGGGGGGGCCGCAGTTTTCCAGAATTAGTAATTTTATTGGCAAATTCCCATTATGTACCCTTTTCTTGATAAATTTTTTATCCTGTTCCACTCCCTGTTGATCCTTTTCAACCTGTTCGGCTGGATCTGGAAAAAAACCCGCAGACTGAACCTGATTATCCTGTTGTTGACAGGAGCATCCTGGTTTATCCTGGGTATTTTTTACGGCATCGGATTTTGTCCCCTGACCGAATGGCACTGGAACGTGCTTGAAAAGCTGGGCCAACAGGGTCTGCCCGATTCTTATGTCACTTACCTCATCTGGCGCATGACAGGATTTCTACCTGATGAACAATGGGTGGATATCCTGACGGTGGTTTTGTATTTTTTGGCCCTGGCAGCCTCAGTTTTGGTGAACGTGCTCCTTCGAAAAAAAACATCAAATTGAAAACCCGGCTTTCCCTTAAAGTCAATTTCTTTTCATGGACATCACTTCCTTTCCTTCTCTTTTTGTGTGGGATGGGGACCTTTCTCCATGCCCGGAAGTATTTTACCCGAACCTACACCGAAGCTGACAGATTATCCAGCTCCATGGTGTACGACGTGGCCCAGGATTCAGCTGGATTGATCTGGTTTGCGACCCGGTCGGGAATAACCAGTTACGATGGGATAAACTTTCATAATTATGGCGTGCCCGACGGTTTGCCGGTTCAGGGCATTTTCTTTCTGGCAGTAGATGAAAAAGGAAACTCCTCCTTAGCTCAGTTGGTTAGAGTCCCGTACGTACGGGATTAATCAGAGGGTCTCTGGTTCAAGTCCAGCAGGGGGAGCAGGAAACGAAAGCCGGCGATTACCCGGCTTTTTTGCTATGTACTACATCTACATTTTATATTCCTCTTCAGCTGATAAATACTATATCGGTCATACGGATAACCCTGGCCAACGGTTAACTGAACACAATACCAGTAGCCGGCTCACCTTTACTTCAAAGTTTCGTCCATGGGAAATAGTCGCCTTATTTGAGATCGGCGAGGAGAGGGGAGAAATGGTCAGAAGATGGCGACATCCCTACCGATAAAATAACGGCCTGTTGTGCAATGATTATTACTAATCTCCAAATCAGCAAGTAAAACGTCATTCATATTGATTAAGTTTACGCCGCTTCTTCACTCCATTCCCTGTATCGTTCTGTAGCCTGTTCCATAATTTCATCCATCACCGTGTTTAGCTCTTCCACGGTAATTTTCCCTCGGAGGGCTTTCTTCACCGCCAGCATTATCTGGGCTTTGGCATCAGGCTTCTTGTACCAGTCCACCTGAAGGTTCTTTTTAATGGATTGCACGATTTGCTTCACCAGTTCCGAAATCACCTTGTTATCAGTTATGGCTTTCTGGTGCTTGGCAATTATTTCATAGAATGCCAACTCTTCTTCTTCCAGCCCCAGTTGCCGGGCACGGTTATCTTCCTCGTTAATCTCTTTGGCGTGTTTTACAAGCTCGACAATGGTGGTGTAACTGTCAATGGCGTTTTCGTGGTAACGTTGAATAACCTTTTCAACTTCTTCCTTCAGGGAGGTGTATTTGATGATGTTCTTATACCGCCGCAGACTGATTTCATTGTTGAGAATCTGTCGCAGGATTTCAATCTTGATATCCAATCCCGATTTCTGGGCTTTGGCTCCCATCAGGAATTCATCATTCAGGATTGATATATCGGGCTTTTCAATGCCCGCCATTGCATAGACATCCACAATATCTTCTGACTCGATACTCCGTTGGATAAGCTCTTTGATTTGCTCTGCCTTCACCTTTGTTTCCCGTGGTGGATTCTTAACCTTTCCAACAGTAACCCCCAGATGCTGGAAGAACAGGATGTCCGTGGTGACTTCCTGGATGCGTGGATGAGATTTAATCAGGGGAACCAGTGCACTCATCCGCTTCTCCGCCAATTGGAATTCCTGACATAGTTTATCATCTTTTACAAGATGGTTGAGTGCCGATGAAATCAGAAGGAGTTTACCTGCGTTATCCAGCGATTTCCATTGGCAGTAATCAAACCCCTGTGGTAAAAATGTCCTGAGTTCAGCGATAATCGCCAGTAATTCATCAAATCCTGCATCCGTATCAATGGTGGGTCTGCCCTTACCGCCGCCACCTGTATAAGTCTTTGTGGCATCCTTGAGCTTATCACCGATTCCGATGTAATCCACAATCAGTCCGTTGGGCTTGTCTTTGAACACTCTGTTCACCCGTGCAATGGCTTGCATCAGGTTGTGATCCTGCATAATTTTATCCACGTACATCGTATGCAGACAGGGAGCGTCAAAGCCTGTGAGCCACATATCCCGAACGATGACAATTCTCAAAGGGTCATCGGGGTCTTTGAACCGTTTTTTAATGGCTTCATGTTGGTCTTTTGTGCGGAAATGCTGATTCCATTCCTTTGGGTCTTTCCCGATATTTCCAGTCATTACCACGGCTGTCTCAGGACAATCGGGCAGTTTGGTGAGTTTATCATACAGTTTTACGCAGTTCTTGCGGCTCATACAAACAATCATTGCCTTGCCTTCCAGCGTGGCTGTGCGTTTTTTATAGTGGTCAAGGATGTCCTCGGCTATTTTTTGCACACGGTCATCGGCTCCAGCGGTATCTTCCACAGCAGCCCACTTCATCCGATTGGCTTCATTCTGGGGAACGCCTGATGTAATTTCTTCCGCCTCTTCGTCGATATCCTGGTTCGAAATATGAAGCTTTGCAAGGCGTGGTTCGTAGAAGATTTTCACTGTCGCTTTATCTTCAACTGCTTGTCGGATATCGTACACATGGATGATTTCCCCGAAAACCTCTATGGTATCGGCATCTTTCTTGTCAACGGGGGTTCCCGTGAATCCAATAAATGAAGCATTGGGCAGGGCACGACGCAGGTTACTGGCAAACCCATCGATTAGGCAATACTGGTTCGGTGACATTCATCTGCCAGGACAATAATATTATCCCGGGTGGAAAGAACGGGGTGTTCGGTTTCCTTGCCGTTATCGGTCTCTTTCAGGCGAAACTTTTCAATTGTTGAAAAGATTACGCCGCCACCATCTCCTGACAGGTAACTTCGGAGATCATCCGTGGTTTCAGCGTGTTTTACATCTCCTATCAGATCCTTTGCCTTGATAAAGTTCTCATAGAGCTGTTGGTCAAGGTCATTACGGTCAACCTGCACTACGATGGTCGGATTCTTCAGTTCGGGCATCTGACGAAGGATTCCCGTAAAGATTGCCATAGTAATGGATTTCCCGGAACCCTGGGTATGCCAGATAACCCCAATCCTGCCGTCTCCAAAGGGTTTAATGGTTTTCTTGGTAGATTCCACGGCAAATTCAATTCCGAAGAACTGATGGTATTTAGCTCCCTTCTTTATGTAGCTGCCCTTATCGATTTCGTGGAAAATGAAATAGCGGATATAATGCAGCAGCCGTTCTTTGGTAAATAATCCCTGGATGAGTGATTGAAGCTGGAAACCATCTTGAGAAATGGTTTTTCCATCTACCGATTTCCAGGGAGTGAACCACTCCATATCGGCGTTATACATCCCGTGCAGGGTGCTGATGCCGTCGGAAATTACCGTGATGGCGTTGTATTCGAACAATTGCGAGATGTCCTGCCTGTAATGTTGAATCTGGTTCCACGCATTGTCTGCTGAAGCCTGACTGTCGAACATATTCTTGAACTCAAACAGCACCAGCGGAAGCCCGTTAATGAACAGGATTAAATCGGCACGGCGGGTATTCCTGCCTTCCACCGTAAACTGGTTCACGGCAAGAAATTCGTTATTCTCAGGATGTTCGTAGTCGATGGGATATATATGCTCAACGTGAGGCTTGCCATCCTTATCCTGCCAGGTTAAATTTAAGCCGTTTGAGAGCTTCAAATGGAATGTGTGGTCGTATATCAAGGTCGGCACCTTCGTTGAACAGAAGCTGCCTAAATGCGTCTGACAGCACATCTTCAGGCAGACTCGGATATTCCTTTATCAGGAAATACTTCAGATGATCTTCCAGCACCACCTTCTTGAAATTACGGTGAATATCTGCACCTATCAGATGTTTATAACCCTGGTTTTTCAACCATTCAATGGCTACAATTTCTACATCGGATTCTATCAGGTAGTTTCTCATAGGTTCAGGGTATCGTCCATCCAGTTTGCAGGATTATTGTAAATATATTCAGAAATCCGTAAATATTCTGATTCATCATATATGATATGTTCATAATAATTCCGTTGCCATACCGGGCATTTCGGACAATTCCGTAAAATATTAATTTGTTTCGTCACCGCCGATTTATATCCCCGCACAATTGCCCCAACCGTTTTTGTCGGCGACCGTAGGGGCGTATTGCCATACGCCCCTACAATACCCGGCAAACCATTTATCACAACAATTCCATGAATATGGTTTGGCATCACCACGTATTCCCCCAATGTAATATTGGTTCGAATTTCCGTTGTTTTTATCCATTCATGGCGGGCAATTTGTCCCATTGGGTTCAAAATCATTTTCCCGTTTTCAATTTTCCCAAACAAATGATCCCGGCCATGGGAACAAATTGTAATAAAATACATCCCTTCCCTCGAATAATCGTATCCTTTCAGGCGTATTGACCGACGGTGATGATATTCGGGATTATATTTCCGGAATTGTATCATTAAAATCAGATTTTAAAAAAAAAATCGAATTGATTCGTAGTAGTCCCGTCGTTGTGGCGTATTGCTATACGCCCCAACAGCCTTTAAATACGCCCGTACCTTTGAATAATATCCCGATTCCCGCATCATATCTGATTCTCTATATTTTTCAAATCTGCTGGAATAATTTCACCTGAAATGAGCTTGGGAAGAAGAGTGTCACGTATTGTCATCAATGATTTATTTTCTTTTGTCAGGCTCAGGCGTTGCTGAAACGCAGGCTTAATGATTTCTTCAAATGACAATACAAATTCACTTTGCGGCAATACTATTTCAATTTCTTGAAATGTTTTTGTTGTAATTGTATCGAAAACAGTGCCATACGCATATTGACGCATCATTTGTATCATATTTTCTACCAGAAGAAATATGAAAAAATCTGAGTTTTGTAGTTTGCTTTTCAGCCCATAATTAGATTGGCTTATCGCCATTTCTTCTGATAAAATACAATATTTTCCGACAGTACCCCTTGCCGAAACAACAGTAGTGAATTTTGGAAGTAGTTTAGCTGCACTATTATTCAATCCCTGCTCGCTTATTTTCTTTTCAGTTTCAGTAATGAATCCGTTATTGTTTTCTGTTATGTCCTTTGCTGATATCCAATTTATACCACCATTCCAATATTCTTTTCTTTCTGTTTTTGGAGTCCCACCACTCAATAAATCAGCCATCTCCAAGACATTCCCCAATCGCCAACCTTCTGGCAAATTCTCAGGGTCAATATCATCAACAAAATGATGCTTGTAAAGTGCCTGAGTCATTGCTTCCAGTGTGTGGTTCATCTGGCGGTTTAGTTCGATTTTATCATCTAGAGCATCCAGAATTTCGGCAATGCGATGTTGAAGGGGAAGTGGTGGAAATAACCAACTATAATCAAGAATCCGATTAGGTGATGTATGTTTTACCGTCGTTCCAGAAGCAGAATCTACAACATACCTTTGATAATTCTTTGTCCGAAGTATCCAATATAGATAGTTTATATCCACTTCTGACGAAAATTTTAGCTGTAATAGACCTGTTCTTTGGTTATGAAGGAAATTAACACCTTCGATTTTCGGAACTAAAGCTGAATAACCCAGAGTATCACCATTTTTACTTAAGTCGGTCATAGTGACTATTACATCTCCTGCGCAAAGGATATAATCACGTGGAATTTCACCTGTATAGTATTTAAACTTATCGCTTTTAAACCCACCACCAATATTAAAATTACCTGGAGTCAACAAAATATTCTTGTTCGGTTTTTCTGAAAAAAATTCGCCTTTGAATGCATAACCGTGTTTGATTTTTGCAATATCATCCAATTTATATGTTTGCCACCCTTCCATCTATTTGTCCTTTAGCATTTTCAGTTCTTCTTCCAGTTCCTTGATGGTCGGCATCTGCCGTGCCAGTTTTTTCGGAAGGGATTTCCGTAATTCATAATCCGCAACGCCAATGGGTGTAACAATACTTTTCAATGAGTATTTGATAACCGTTTGATTGGGCGTTTTGTTGAGCAATACGCCAATGGTTGGTTGGTGATCCTTCCCTTTGATTTGTTCATCAATGCAATTGATATAGAACGGAAGTTACTTTTAAGTTTGTAGTATTGACAATGGTTTCAAGCATATTTTTTTCAAATTATTTGCTACGCAAGCAATAATTCTGGTTTTATGTCTAACTCCCTAAAAATTTCTTTTTGCCTATTCGTTAATTCAGTAA
>JAZDGR010000176.1:0-19679 GCA_043806735.1 bacterium
CAGGGTACAAAACTATGATTTCGATTTTGCTGCCAGCGAGCAACTGATCATGAACCTGTACGATGTGTTCAAAAGATTTGGGATTAGCGACGTCAAAGCGTTTGGGTTGGACACAAGCACCGTCACACTTGAAACGGTTCCTCTGGATGTTGAAAAGGATGTCCCGATTCTCTTGTCACACAATCGGCCAACGCCATATTCTTAAAATTGCGTTTACAAAGGTGAATATCTATCCGCCTTTTTTCGGTTTATCACTTTATGGACGGCTGCGACAATATCACGGGTGTCCAACCCGTATTTCTGCAGGAGCTGTTCGGGCGTTCCGCTTTCTCCGAATTTATCATTCACCGCAACTAGTTCCATAGGAACAGGATAGGTTTGAACCAACAATTGTGCGATGCTGTCGCCAAGACCACCGTTCTTCATATGTTCTTCAGCCGATACCACACAACCCGTTTTCCTTACTGAACTCAGAATTACCTCTGCATCCAAGGGTTTGATCGTATGAATGTTGATGACCTCTGCGCGGATGCCCTCATGTTCCAGGATATCGCAGGCTTCAAGCGCTTTCCATACCAGGTGCCCGGTTGCGAAGATGCTAACGTCGGTGCCAGACTGTAAGGGAAGAGCTTTCCCGATGACGAACTCCTGGCTGGGAGAGATAAAATTGGGAACCTTGGGTCTACCGAAACGCAGGTAGACCGGACCTGTATGTTTTGCGATGGCGAAGGTGGCGGCTTTTGTCTGGTTAAAATCACAAGGATTGATGACCGTCATATGAGGCAGCATCTTCATCATGCCGATATCCTCCAGGCTTTGATGTGTGGCTCCGTCCTCTCCCAGCGTGACACCCGCATGAGAAGCACAGATCTTCACATTCTTTTCGGAATAGGCTACCGACTGCCGGATCTGATCATATACCCGGGCGGTAGAAAAGTTTGCAAAGGTTCCCGTAAAGGGGATCTTCCCCCCGATGGTGAGTCCCGCTGCCAAACCGATCATGTTTGCTTCGGCAATTCCCACCTCAAAAAAACGATCCGGAAACTCTTTCGCGAAGGCGTCCATTTTCAGCGAAGCGGTCAGGTCGGCACACAAAGCGACGATGCGATCATCTTGCCGCCCCAATTCCACCAATGCCTCTCCGAATCCCGATCGGGTGTCTTTGGATCCCAGATTTGTAAACTTCTGCATGCTATTATCGTTAGATTAAATGTGTTTACAGTTTCACTTCAACCGGTTGTCCTGAGCTGACCTGGAAGCTCTTTACCTTTGTATCGGCTGACCGTTTGGCTGATTTATACCTGTATACAACCCGGTAATTACCCGGTTGCAAACGGAGAACCTCGGGAGTCGCATCTCCCCGGAGATTGCCAACCCAGAGGAGATGTTCAGGCTGTTCCATGTACAGGCATCCGTCAACAGGTGCTCCCGGAAGAATGGAGGCTGTACCGATGGCGGGAATCCGAAGTTGGATCCCGTTATCCGGTTCAATTTCCACGCCGTTGAAATTCATCCGGGGCATCGTCAGCACCGTGATATCATACTTGCCCGCAAGGTACTTCTCGATCCGGTCGCTCGATTGAACATTTATGGCTTCCCCTATCCCTTCGGGGCGAATGATACAGGAAAAAACCTGCCCATCCTCACTCAGAAAAGAAAGATACCCCTGTGGGGCTTCAATATCTATAGGTGTGTGGCGGCCGGGCTCAACCCACACCGATTCCTTCCGCAAAGGCGGGATCGTCTGGACAACCACATCATAGGTGGCCAGTGGGTCCACTTCGAGGGTATCCGGAACTCCTTTTTCATTGAAAGTATGGATAAAACTATATTTGGCTGCTCCGGTAACTTTGTCATACATAGTCACATGCACGTTGCTTTGCGAGGGTTTCCCCAGGCGATCGAGCAGGTTTATCTGGGTGGTCGCCGACTTCAGGGTTGTGGAAACGATGGTGCTGAGCGCCCGCTGATAATCCTTTTCATTGGTGGCATTGTAATAATTTCCCATGCAATTGAACTGAGCTTGCATGTTCTCGCCAATCCCCACAATAAATGGTCGGAGAAAAATCCCATTTTTCTGAAGCTCCAGCGAAACCTTGCAGGGATCTCCTCCGCAGGCTTCAAGCCCATCAGTGATCAGTATGAGGATGTTCCTGCAATGATCGCAGGGAGTAAAATCGTGGATGGTCTGTTCGAGGGAATAAGCAATCGGGGTAGTTTCTTTTGGCCGAAGCGACCGAAGGACTGCTTTAATTCGCCCGATGTTGTTTGAACCGAACGGAACTTCCAGCCTGGAATCTATGCAAGGGGGGCCATCTACTCGGTTTTGCCCGTAGACTCGCAATCCCAGTTCCAGATCGGGTTTGACCGGCAATGTGTCGAGGATGGAAGAAAAGACCGAGGTGGCAATATTGAACTTTGAATCGCTTTGCCAGTAATCGGCCATGCTGCCTGATGCATCAAACACAAACAGGATCCGTGTGACCGGTTTTTGCTTCTCGTCCGCTCCGCTCTGGGCCCAGACCAGAGTCTGCACAACCATGAAAAGAAAAAGGCTAACATATTTACCGGGTCTTATAGATGTCATTGGTCATTGGGTCAGGAATTCAGAAAGTCATAAGGAAATTTGAAATTAATTTATGGCAATTTATGGCAATTCATGGCAATTCATGGCAATTTCATGGCAATCCATGGCAATCCTCAATAATCCCCCAGCGTTTCCTCCAGTTGTGCAAGCGCTCTTTCCGCCTGTTCGTTAGTTGGCGGAACACCATGCCATTGGTGGTTGTCCAGCATATAATCCACCCCGAAACCCATCTGCGTATGCATAATTATGACAACGGGTTTCCCCTGGTTTAATTGTTGCTTTGCTAGGGTAAGCCCGTCGAGGATCGCTGCCATGTCATTGCCGTTCATCTCCAGTACCAGCCAATCAAACGATTGGAGTTTTGCGCGAAGATCCCCGAGGGATAAAACCTCGTCGATCGGACCATCGATTTGTTTGCGGTTATAATCAACGACCGCAATGAGGTTATCCACACCTTTTGCGGCTCCGAACATCAGAGCTTCCCAGTTCTGCCCCTCCTGGAGTTCTCCATCGCCAAGCAAACAGTAAACAATATGCGAGTCCCCGTTCAGTTTTTTTGACAACGCGGCACCGAGGGCAACAGACAATCCCTGTCCGAGAGAACCGGAGGACATCCGAACGCCTGGAATCTTATCGAGTACCGAAGGGTGTCCCTGAAGCCGGGTGTCCAACCTGCGAAATGTTCCCAGTTCTGCAATGTCAAAAAAACCGTATCTGGAAAGCACGCTGTACCAGACCGGTGAAATGTGTCCGTTCGAAAGGAAGAAAAGATCCTCCTGGTCCCCATCCATTGTAAAGCCCTTCGGATCGGGTCTCATGATCGCAAAATAGAGTGCAACCAGGAAATCGGCAGCGCCGAGGGAGCCTCCCGGATGCCCCGAAGCGGCTCCGCTTACCATGCGGATGATGTCCCTTCTCACCTGGGATGCAATTCGGTCCAAATCAGTTGTCGATAACATTGATAATGATATATTTAAATGAATGATGCTTTCGGGCCAAATTTAGACCATTTCCGATTTTCAGTCGGGCATCTGTTGATAAAAATGGATAAGATTTAAAACCCTATTTTTGCAGATCACGTAACTCTCCTGCCTTCTCATGAAAGCATCCGGATACCTCCTTTCGCTGCTGCTTGTTTTTCTGCACAATATCCATTTATTCGGGGCTGTGAAGCAGGGGGATGAAGGCCGGTCCCGAAAAGAAATCTGGGTGGATTCGGTCTTTCACTCCCTGACCCTCGACCAGCGGATTGCCCAGCTTATGATCATCCGGGCTTATTCAAACCGCGATCAGAATTATAACGACAGTATGACCCTGCTGATCCGGTCTTATGACGTAGGGGGGGTCTGCTTTTTCCAGGGAAGTCCGACCCTCCAGGCCAGGCTCACCAACCATTGGCAAAACGCTGCCCAAACCCCGCTGATCATCTCAATCGACGCAGAGTGGGGGCTGGGAATGCGGCTGGACAGCGCTTTCCAGTTCCCATACCAGATGACCCTCGGTGCATCCCCGGATGATTCGCTGGTTTACGAAATGGCCGGGGCCATTGCCCGTGACTGCAAACGAATGGGGATTCACCTGAATCTGGCGCCGGTGGTTGACCTCAACAACAATTCCAACAATCCCGTCATCAATGTAAGGTCCTTCGGAGAAGATAAAGAACTGGTTGCCCGAAAAGGAGCTTTCTTCACGAATGGCCTTCAGGACCAGGGGATCATAGCTACGGCCAAGCACTTTCCGGGGCATGGGGATACCGATACCGACTCCCATCTAACGCTTCCTGTGATCAACCAATCCCGGGAGCGTATGGATTCACTGGAGCTGGTTCCTTTCAAAGCGCTGATCAGAGATCACGTGAAAGCGATCATGATAGCCCACCTCTACATCCCCTGTTTCGATACTACTCCCAATGTGGCTGCGACACTCTCCCCCGCAATCGTAACTGGCCTTCTGAAGAAAGAGCTGGGGTTCCAGGGATTCGTGATCACAGATGCCCTCGACATGAAAGGAGTTACGAAATTCTTTCCGCCGGGAAACGTGGAAGTGAAAGCCCTCCTGGCTGGGAATGACATCCTGCTGCTTCCGGAGAATCTCCCGGTTGCCGTCGCTTCCGTTCTCAAAGCCATCGAAGATTCTGTCATACCTCTTTCATTGGTTGAAGAAAAGTGCCGGGAAATGTTGAAACTGAAGTTCGATCTGGGATTGGAACAAGTGAATCCGGTAGTTGAAGAACATCTCATCCCCGACTTGAATCCCGTTCGATCGGATGTACTTACTGCCGAAATCTACAAGTCGGCAGTCACCCTGGTAAAAAACGACAACGCATTGATCCCTTTTTCCATGTTGCAAAAGCGAAAGATCGCCTCTCTTTCGATCGGAGATACGGTTTTAACCCCGTTTCAGAAGACCCTTGGCTGGTACGCTCCGGTAAGCCATTTCCAGGTATCGAAGACGTCGGATTCGGGCTGCCTGGAGCAATTGAAAACAACGCTTTCTGAATTCGATGTGTTGATTCTTGGCCTCCATAAGAACAACCTTTATCCGGCAAACAACTTCGGAATCCCTGACGGGATGCTTGATTTTATTAGAAAAATCTGCCGGAAAAACCGGACTGTACTGGTTATCTTCGGGAATCCTTACATCCTGGGATCCCTGGGGGATATATCACCTGCGGAAGCCATTGTGGTCACTTACCAGGATTCGGAAACAGCCGAAGAGGTCACTGCCGAGATCCTGTTTGGAGGGGTGGGAGCCCACGGACAACTTCCGGTATCAACCCCGTTCTTTCCCGCATGCACCGGCAGTAAAACCGAACAGAACCGCTTTGAGTTTGTGATTCCTGAAGAGATCGGTATCCCCTCTGAAGATCTAAAGTCCATTGACAGTCTGGCTATCAATGGAATTACCTCAGGTGCCTACCCGGGATGCCAGATCCTCTTTGCAAAAAAAGGAAAGGTTTTTTATAATAAAGCGTTTGGAAATCCCGCATACGGTGATTCTATCCCTGTCGTGACAACAGATCTTTATGATATCGCCTCCCTGACGAAAGTCGCGGCTACCACCCTCGCTATCATGAAACTTTGCGAACAGGGCAAGATTCAACCGGATGCACCCTTGTCAACCTATCTTCCTGAACTCAGAGGAACCAACAAGGATCGGATGACCGTAAGGGAAGTACTGGCACACCAGGCCGGACTTCAGCCCTGGATCCCATTCTTTGAACTGACGCTGAAAGAGGGTCATCCCAATCCGGAAATCTACGATACAGTCTCATCTGACCTTTATCCGATCCGGGTAGCGGACCATCTCTATATCAAAAGGGGTTATGGTGACAGCCTCGTTGAATGGATCGTTAAATCCGAACTCCGGCCGAAGAAAGATTACAAATACAGTGACCTCGGATTTATCCTGCTGATGAAACTGGTGGAACGAAAAACGCACCAGGATTTTGAAACCTATGTAGAAGAACAATTTTACCGCCCGCTGGGTTTGACGACACTGGGCTTTCATCCCTTGAAGCGCTTCCCGGCAAACAGGATTATACCAACCGAGAACGATACGGTATTCAGGGTCCAACAACTTCGAGGAGATGTGCATGATCCCACCGCAGCCATACAGGGTGGAGTTGCCGGACATGCCGGACTTTTCAGCAATTCCTTCGACCTGGCCGTCCTGTTCCAGATGCTCATGAATTATGGAGAATATGGAGGAAAACAGTACCTGCTCCCATCGACCATCCGGGAGTTTACCGTGATGCAATTTCCCGAAAACAATAACCGGCGCGGGATGGGATTTGACAAGCCCATTCCCGGAGGCTACCCCAACGGACCTGCCTGCCAGTCTGCATCTGGGCTAAGTTATGGCCATTCCGGATTTACTGGGACATACGCGTGGGCTGATCCGGAAACAGGACTGATCTATGTTTTTCTATCCAATCGGGTTTATCCGGATGCCGGGAACACAAAAATTTCCACCATGAACATCCGGACAAACATTCATCAGAAGATGTACGATATCCTACAGAAAGAAACCGGGAAATAATTACATTTGCAGGTAAATAAGATAAGTATGTAACTAGTTAAATCCGTGTTATGAATAAAAAACTGAAATCGTTTCTTTTATGGGCGTTTACTTTTATCCTGACTGCTTCCGCCGCCATTTACCAGCGTACCACCGGCCCCTCCTATGAAATCCGTGGCAAGGTTGTGATCGATGGGCAAACATACAAATACAAGCTGATCCGGACCTACGACGGAAACGACGACGCCCCCATTGAAATTACCGTTGCGGATACATCGGTTTCAGGAGAGTTAAAACTTCGCAGATTTAAAAGCTATGATACATGGAGCACTTCCGCAATGATGCGCCAGGGCGACAAACTGACCGGGTACATCCCTCACCAGGATATGGCCGGAAAAGTAATGTATCATGTAACCCTTTCCAAAGGCGGGAATTCCTATCTTTTGAACGAGGGCCCTGCCATTATCCGGTTTAAGGGATATGTCCCCGGGGGAATTCTATGGATCCATATCGTGACCATCTTTCTGGCCATGCTCTTCAGTTCGCGGACCGCATTGGAGGTGGTTTTCAAAGGCAAATATACTTACCTGTACACCTGGCTCACCGTGGCCTTTATGCTGGTCGGGGGCATGATCCTTGGACCTGTGGTCCAGAAATATGCGTTCGATGCCTATTGGGCAGGCTGGCCTTTCGGCCACGATCTCACAGATAATAAATCCCTGGTCGCATTCATTTTCTGGTTGGTTGCCCTCGGGTACCAGATAAGGAACCGCAATAAAAAGAGCTGGGCGGTTATTGCCGCAATTGTATTATTGGTTGTATATATGATCCCGCACAGCGTCCTCGGCTCTGAGATCGATTATACCAAGGAGACCCCAAAGCAGGAAGTCGGGCAATAACTATCTGTAAAATAAGACCTTTCCATGGAAATTACCCTCAGTGTCATTGCCGTCACGGTGATTTTATCAATCCTGGGATTTACCAATGAGAACCTGTTCAACAGGTTCAGGTTTGTCCCCTATGATGTGAAACACAGCGGTCAGTGGTACCGTTTCTTCAGCTACGGCTTTATGCATGCCGGCTGGTTTCATCTGGTGATCAACATGTTTGTCCTCTATTCTTTCGGGGAAATGGTTGAAAAAGCTTACGCCTATTATTTTCAGGCCAAATACGTCCTCTTTTACCTTCTCTTATATGTGGGCGCTCTTTTGCTCTCGGTAATCCCCTGTTTCGGCAAACATAAGAACGATGTCTTTTACAGTTCCGTGGGCGCATCGGGAGCCGTGTCGGCCGTGGTTTTTGCCAGCATCCTCATTGCCCCCACGCAAAAGATCTTCCTCTTCTTTATTCCGATAGGAATTCCTGCGGTATTATTTGGATTCCTGTATATTGCATATGAATACTGGATGAGTCGCAGAGCAAAAGACAACATCGGTCATGATGCCCATTTGTGGGGGGCTATCTACGGATTGATTTTTACCCTCGCCATAAAACCTGTTATCTTCCTTTATTTCCTGAAGCAGTTGGGATTTGATGTGACAATCTGATCCTCGCATCAACAACTACGATCGAATCCTCTTTCCCCAACAAGGGATTGAAATCCAGTTCCATGATCTCCGGAGCAACCCTGAGAAGGGCGGAAAGCTTTTGCATGATTTCTGCAAATTTGTCTTCATTGACTCCTGGTTGGCCACGAACCCCCTGGATAATTTTATAGCTTTTCAGCCGTCGGATCATTGCCAGTGCCTCTTCCATGGATAGCGGAGAGAGTCCGGCAGCGGTATCCTTGAGGGCTTCAATAAAAATCCCGCCCAATCCGCACAGGATCAGGTGTCCGAAGCCGGGTTCGAACTTGGCCCCGATGAAAAGTTCAATCCCTGAAAGCATTGGCTGAAGCAAGAGGCCCGTTGTGTCGGGTATCTGCATCATCCGGTGAAATTCTTTCAGCAGGGTATCTTCATCCTGTACATTCAAGACTACGCCACCTACATCTGATTTATGGACCGGTCCAACCACCTTCATCACCACCGGAAATCCCAGTTCAAAAGCGGCCATTTTTGCCTCCTCAGGGGTGGTGACCACCGACTCGCCGGCCCGGGGAATCTGACAGGCATCCAGTAATCCCTGGATCTCTGCCGGAGAGATATAACCTTCAGTCGATTGGTCAATAATTCTCCGGATTGTCTGTTCGTCTACCGGAGGTTGATCCGGGTTCAGGGAAGCAGGAGGAGGCGTAAAATAAACTTGTGCAAGTGCATTCGCGAAGAGGACTTCTTGAGGAAAATAGGGGTGACCCCAGCTGATGAAGTCTTTGATCTCCTCCCCTGCTGTCATAATGGATGGTAAGATAGGGAAAATGGGTTTCGTGCAAACTTCCATCTTTTCATGAATTACGCCATACTCGTTGAAAACCCTGTCCAGTCCGGGTGTCCCGAAAATGATCACCATCCCGTCGATTTCATCAAACTCTTTCTCTACGTAATCAATGATAATCCCTAATTGCACTGCATTCCCGGTAGCCAGAAAGTCGATTGGATTGGCGACCGATGAACCCTGATGAAGATGTTTGTGCAATTCAACGGCAGCCGGTCCTTCAAGATGAGGAACCCCCATCATTCCGGCTGACAGGGCATCCGTAAGCATCACTGCCGGACCTCCTGCATGCGTGATAATTGCGATATTCTTCCCCTTCAGTATCGGGAAACGAAAAATAGATGCCACATTGATCAGTTCATCCCTACCATGACATCGAACGATGCCGGCTTTACGAAAAAGAGCTTCCACTGCCACATCCGGACTTGCCAGTGCACCGGTATGTGAAGTAGCGGCCCGGATACCTGCTTCAGACGTACCTGCTTTGATGGCAGCAATCCTGCACCCTTTGCGGATCAGGGAGGAGGCATGTTTCAACAGCACCTGTGGCTTGTGGATGGTCTCCATGTAGAGCAGCTTGGTGCGCGAGCTTGAGGCAGGATCAAAGGTTTCATCCATGTATTGAAGGATATCTTCAACCCCAATCTGGGCGCTGTTCCCCACGGAGAAGACACGCGAAAATGTCAAGCCGATAGGGATTCCTGCCTCCATAATAAAGCAGGCTGTGGCACCGGAACCTGAAATGAAATCAAATCCGCCGGGATGTAACATTGGGATGGGTCTTGTAAAGACACCCGCATAAAAAGGCGTAAGAACACCTATGCAATTGGGACCGATCAGCGTACCATTGACGCTGTTGACGATTTCTACCAACCTATCTTCCAGTATTTTTCCTTCCGGACTCTCTTCACTAAAACCGGCCGAAATGACGATAAATGCCCGGGTATTCTTTTCCTTCGCAAGAAATTCCACTATGTCTAGAACAAATCTGGCCGCGATGACGATGATCGCAAGATCTACCTCCGGCAATAACGCCGGATCTTTAAAACTTTGGATTCCCTGTACCCTGTCCTCTTTCAGATTCACGACATAAAGATCTCCCTGGTATCCCGATTCGATGAGGTGCTGGAGGACGGCTCCACCGGGTTTGTGCCTGTCGTTTGACCCCCCGACGACAACAATGCTGCGGGGCTTGAGGAGTTGTTGGTTGATCATTGTGTTAGAGATTTGTCAGCTAAAATACTAAAAAGATATTGTACTTTTATGGCCTGGATATGCAAAATGAAAGCTCAGATCATTGATTTACGAAGTGACACCGTAACCCGTCCTACCCCGGGAATGCTAGAGGCTATGCTTTCGGCCAGAGTAGGCGACGACGTGTTTGGCGATGATCCGACGGTCATTGAATTGGAAAGGAAAGCAGCCTCGATCTTCGGGAAAGATGCGGGGTTGTTTTGTCCTTCCGGGACTATGACCAACCAGATCGCGATCAATGTGCATACCAAACCTGGCGACGAAGTGATTTGCGATGCCGGCTCGCACGTATACAATTACGAAGGAGGTGGCATCGCCTTTAACTCGGGAGCATCCGTCAGGGTGATCCAGGGCAACCGCGGACGCATTACGGCCGGGCAGGTTGAGCAGAATGTCAATCCTGATGATGTTCATTTCCCTGTCTCCCGGCTGGTGGTCGCTGAAAATACCTCAAACCGGGGCGGGGGAAGCTGTTACGAGTTCGCGGAACTGGAAAAGATCAGCCAGGTTTGTAAACGGCAAGAACTGAAATATCATCTTGATGGCGCCCGCTTCTTCAATGCCATGATTGCTACCGGTATTGATCCTCAAAAAACGGGATCCTTGTTCGATTCCGTCTCCATTTGCCTCTCCAAAGGGCTGGGGGCTCCGGTTGGGTCTGTTTTGCTAGGTGATACTTCATTCATTCGTTATTCGAGGCGAATCCGGAAGGTATTCGGGGGAGGTATGCGGCAAGCCGGATATCTTGCGGCAGCCGGGATCTATGCCCTCGACAATCATATTGAGCGGCTGCGGGAAGATCATGAACGGGCAAAAACACTGAGGAACCTGCTGGAACCGCTTCCCTTCGTTTCCGGAATTAACCCGGTCGACACAAATATTGTAGTCTTCACGCTTACAGATAAGATCGACCCGGTTGGTTTTCTTGACCGGTTGAAAAAGTTTGGAATTCTGGCCGTAGGATTCGGACCACAGACGATAAGGATGGTAACCCACCTGGATTTTACGGATGAAATGCTGGGGATCCTCGCGGATAAGTTAAAAAAGTTCTAACAATCAGTCTTCAAACAGGGTTCACTTTCCAGTTCGAACTCCAGGGTCGCATGCTGAATGTTCATCGTGGCCAGGTTGGTTTTCATCCTGCTCTTTAAGGGTTCTAATCCGGAAAGCGGAAAATCATTGGCGACGGTGACATGGGCAGTAAGTGCATTTTCCGTGGTACTCATAGCCCAGACATGAATGTGGTGAACCTGTTTGACCTCTCCTGATTTCATTAGTTCATTCCGGACCTTGTCAAGGTCAATTCCTTTTGGAACGCCGTCAAGGGCCAAAACGGCGCTGTCTCTCAGCAATCCCCAGGTGGAAATTAAAATCACGAGTACAATTGCCAGGCTCATTGCTGTATCCATCCAATACCAATGAGTCAAACCAATGAGTAATCCCGTACATACAACTCCCAGGGAAACCAACGCGTCTGCCGCCATGTGAAGAAAAGCTCCTTTGATATTTAGGTCTTTTTTTCTTTCTTTGAAGAAAAGTAACGCCGTGATGGCGTTGATCACGATCCCGATACCCGCAACCAAGGCGATCGAATCCCCTTGTACCACTTCCGTTACCCTCAGCCGGGCTATGCTTTCCCAGGCTATTGCTCCGATCACGATCATCAGGATGACTGCATTGACCAGGGAAATCAGCACCGTGGATTTCCTCAATCCGTAAGTAAATGTCTGGTTGGGTTTGACCCTCGCCAGGTTAAAGGCCACCAATGCCAGGGCCAGACTCGCGACATCACTAAGATTGTGCCCGGCATCAGAAATCAATGCCAGGGAGTTCAGAAAGATTCCCGCGCCAAACTCAATAACGACGAAAATCAAATTCAGGGTGATTCCAATAACGAACGCTTTCCCTGTGGAAACTGTCATTTTATGGAACCAGGTGCTGGGCATGAAGGTATTGGTTTAGTTTGCCTGCATAGTACGAGTTCGCAATCGGATTCGGGTGGCCGTCGTAAGGGTCGTTGGAAAAGACGCCGCTGTGATTGGAGAGGGATATATCAACCGTATGTATTCCGTTGGATTGGCAGAAATCAAGCATGTCAAAGGTTTCGTCGTCAGACGCAATGCCGGCGATAATTAAAATGATCCCTTTTTCAACGCATATTCTATCCATTTTCAATAGAATAGCCTTTGAGACCCTGTGGCCGTTTGACCACTTGTTGCTGATATTATTGACCGCTCTTTCAACAAAATAGATCAGTGCAGAATGCTCACTAAAGGGGACACGGTTATACACAATGTCAATGGGTTTATTAATTATCAGAGAATCATGTTTGTCCAGTTGACCATATGGCTGAATCAAGGGACCCAGGAAATTGTAAACAGTTGCCGATTTCCGGCGGGTTGCAGTCATGGTGTTTCGCCCATCATGCAAGGCAGCATAGGCGACGATCACCAGTTTAGGTAAGGGTAAAACCGGCAAATCCCGCTGAAGCTGCAAAAGGGATTGAATGGTTCCATACCCCGTAATACTGAAGTTGATGACATTGACCTCCGGATTCATCTGTTGCAGTTTGTAAGGATAGGTCTCCCAATCATTCAGAGACCATCCATACGAATTGGAACACCCATAGATCCAGATACTTTCTTTGCCTGCAAACCGGGGATAATCCTGCAAAGGCTTTGTGATCCGGCATCCGGTTGAATCATTCGTACAGACGCAGAAATAGTCATCCGTAAACCATAGTTGAAAAGTGCCGGGCTTATTCCCGTAACCGGTGACAGAATCTTTGAGAAAAAAATGTCCCTGAGGTTCCACACGGATCTGCGGACCCTTGGATAAAACATCAGGTTTAAATCCGATTACCCGTAATCCTACTTCGCTGCAAAAAAGAAGGAATAGGAGGAAAATCCCTGACAAAACAAGCTTCACAAACAGGCTCCTCTTTTTCATGGCAGCTGGTTTACATAGCTTATAACCACTTCACAAAGGGAACAAAAGGGGCCGTCTTATGGGCGTAGACTTCCCAGTCGGGATGCTGGCTCAGTTTTTTTTCAAGCATGGGGACCCCCGAAACAAACCTAAGGAGAATGGTGATGACGATCGGGCTGATGATGGTTATCCATCCCCAAGGGACTCCGACGGCATACAGCCATATGCCCCACCAGAGCAGCGCTTTGCCGAAATAATTGGGATGCCTGGTCCATTTCCAGATACCGGTCGTGATTAACTTCCCCTTGCAGGCAGGATTCTGCTTGAAATAGGAGAGTTGCATATCTCCGATCGTCTCGAACATAAATCCGGTACCGAATACAAATAACCCGATCGTATCTGTCGTGGAAAGTGGCTCTCCCGGATTTGCATTGATAAACCAGATGGGGAACGAAATCACGTACATAAACAGTCCCTGAAGCATAAAGATCTGAAAAAAGCTTCTGGTAATGAAGTGGTTCCATGTATCTCTCCAATGCTTATACCGGGTATCCTCCTCTTTTCCCCGGTTCCGCTGATAGATGTGGATCGTCAACCGGAGTCCCCAGACCAGGATCAGAAAGGCAATGATAATTTTTCTTAGGTCGATATCCGGGGACATCATCAGGGAAAAAGCCGTGACTATAATGAATCCGGCACCCCAGAAAACATCGGCAATCGAGTTGTCCTTGATCCTTAATGCGATAAAAAAGGCGAGGGACATGTATGCGACAATCAAAAGAGCGACCTGCCAGTACATAAGGTTCATTTCAACATGAAGGACACGCCCACTACTCCGGGTCCGGTGTGGGCCACCAGAACAGGGGCGACATGATCAATAAACAACGGCTTCTTACCGGTCAGTTTCTCCATCTCTTCCGCATAAAAATTTGCAACCTCCGGGTTCTCGGCATGGGTGATTGCATACTCCCAGATCTCATTATCCTGTAACATCTTGCGGATCCCGCTGATCAGATTCTTTTGTGAACCTTTGTGAGTCAGGGACTTTCCGAATAATTCAGTTTTTCCCTCATGGTCAAGTGCGATGACTGGTTTCAAATCAAGCGCTCTGGCGATGAAGCTTTTAAACGGACTTACCCGGCCCGACCGGATGATGTATTTCAAGGTCGGAACACTCACCCGGATGTACGATTTATCTATCCACTCAGGGATTCTTGGCAATAGATCGTCGAGGGAACTTCCTGCTTCCAAAGCCTTTGCGACGCGAAGAACAATCAATCCCAAACCCGCCGACAGGTTTTTTGAGTTAAAAATGTAGGATTTTTTCGTTGATCTTTCTCCCACATCCCGGGCCGATTTCACGCTGTTCTGAAAGGTTCCGCTCAGCTTTTCACTGATAAAAAGGCCGATGATTGACCGGTAATGTGCATTCAGATACTCATATTTATTCTGAAAATCTTTGACAGAGGGCTGTGAAGTTGTGGGGCGGGCATCGGATTTCTTGACCATCTGGTAGAATTGTGGCGGATTCATGGTCAGCCGGTCAAGGTAAAAGCTTTCCCCGAATTGGACGATCATCGGAAGAACGTGGATTTGGTAACGGGCGATGATTTCGTTTGGGAGGTCGCAGGTTGAATCTGTCAAAATTGCGATGTCATACTTCCGGTCGTGCATGATTTCATGCTGAAAAACCATATCGTCAACTTTCTGGTAAGTGATATGTCCAAACCTGGAAAGTAATGAAAAGACCTCGGCTGGATGATCTGTATGGATATGTACCCTCATCTTTTGGGGCGAACCAGCGATCACCTGGGAATCTCCGCAATTTTGAAGGGTTTCCTGAAGATTTTTCTTATGTATATGAGTCGCTGATATCATGGCTTCTGTACAATACCGGAAAGTGATTTCTTCATGCAGATCGGCTACCTGTACTGTTTCCTCCTCAGCCTGAACGGAAGTTGCATCTTTTCCTGTATCTCCTTTTACAAAGAAATCGAGAATGCCTTCCAGGAAATAAACAAATCCCTTGGCTCCTGCATCAACTACATGAGCCCGGGCAAGGATCTCAAGCTTTTTTGTGGTCTCCGACAACGATTCAACTGCTTTGCTATAGGCTTCGACCAGCAACTTGATGAAATCATCAAAGATGTCCTTGAGCAAATACATGTAGTCTGCCCATTCTTTGATCACGGTCAGGATAGTCCCTTCAACCGGATTGGCAATCGCATCATACGCATATGCTACAGCATTTTTCATGCTTTCGGCAAACGCTTTTACATCAAGTTTTCCTTCTGATTTAAGTTCGTTGCTGAATCCGTAAAGAAATTGGGCAAAAATGATTCCCGAGTTTCCCCGGGCTCCGCTGAGTGCTGCATCTGCAATGGCAACGGCAGTTTGCTTCAGGTTCTCAATAGGGATTTTGGCATCCACGATGGAACGCATGGTAGAGGCCAGGTTTGTTCCAGTATCAGCATCCGATACCGGAAATACATTGATCTTGTTCAGCAACGTCTGATGCTCGAAGATCCGTTTCGCCCCTGCAATGAAACTATAATACAGCAGGCTGCCGTCGAGCTCTTTTAACTGGATTTCTGTTGTACTCATTTCAATTTTTTACACGCCGAGAAATTGCCGGCAGTAATGATCTGGTTTAATTCACTCACAAAGTTGTTATACTGATATCGGGTACCGCATTGATACATCTCAACAAGAGGATCGGCATCCAGCAGGTGCTGAAACAAATCGGCTGACGGCGGGGTCTCATCATATTGCATAAATTCGTCATATGTAATGTCGAGAAATGCCACCTGAGGACCAATCCCCCTGTTATCAAGAAGAAATCCGTTTGAAAGCGATGTCGGGTAAACCCCTTTCCCCTGCTTCAGTATATCTGATACATCCGGGTAAGAGGTAATTTTACTTTTATCTTCCGATAGCATGACAGCCACATTCCGGGAGTAATCTGATTTTGTCTTATAAATAATGCAAGGCGGTGTTGCCATGACAGTTCCTCCGGTTTGCTGGGTGGATTCATGCTGAGAACCTGCAGCTGGTTGAGTTTTTCGGGAGCATGAGAAGAAAAGAACCCCTGTCATCAGGACAATCAAGGAAAGAATTGTCAGTTTTTTCATGGGTTCTGTGCTTACTTTCCAGCCAGGTTGCGATAGGGTACTCTTTAAGCAGGCAAAAATACAAAAAAGTCTGTTAAAATATCGTAAATTCTTTGACGTCCAACAGGATATTCGTAATTTTGCGCTCCAAAACATAGTCTTATGCGTACGATATTCTTCCCTATTTTAGTCCTGTTGTTCGCAGCAATCAATGCAAATGCCCAGCAGGGAGATCAGCAGAATCCGCTACCGGCTAATTCCAACGCCCCTGAAATTACATTTGAAAAAACTGTTCACGACTACGGTACCATTATTCAGGGAAGCGATGGAACCTGCGAGTTCAAGTTTACCAATTCAGGGAAAGAACCTCTGATCCTTTCAAAACCCATGTCATCCTGCGGCTGCACTGTGCCAACCTGGCCACAGGAACCGATCCTTCCCGGAAAGAGTGAGGCAATCAAGGTAACTTACAACACCAATAACCTCGGACCGATAAACAAATCCGTTACGGTTTACTCCAATGCTAAAACGAACCGGCTCATATTGCAGATAAAAGGTAAGGTGGTTGCTAAACCGACCGAAACCATTCCTGAGAAACAAAATGACCTGGGTGCGACCCCGGTGAACAAATAACTATGCCAACTATCTCTTTCAGAGGGCAGCATATGCCCCCCTCTCCCATTCGTAAACTCGTTCCTTATGCTGATGAAGCCAAAAAAAAAGGGATACAAGTTTACCACCTGAATATCGGTCAGCCGGATATTGAAACTCCTCCCAATGTGCGGGAGCAAATCCGGCATTTTGACATGCCTGTCATAGAATACAGTCATTCGGCCGGAATTTTATCCTATCGTCAGAAACTGGCGGAGTACTACAGGCGAAATGAAATAGAAGTATCTCCGGAGGAAATGATTGTGACGACTGGCGGGTCGGAAGCCATTCTCTTTGCGATGATGAGCTGCCTTGATCCCGGCGATGAGATCATTATCCCTGAACCTTTTTATGCAAATTACAACGGCTTTGCCATTGCCGCCGGAGTTGCGATCACACCAATTGATTCATTTATCGGGAATGGCTTTGCACTTCCTCCGATCAGCTCCTTCGAACAGGCGATCACTTCGCGCACGAAAACCATCATGATCTGCAATCCGAATAATCCCACCGGATATCTCTATTCCCTTGAAGAGCTGGAATTGCTGAAAGAGATTGTCCGGAAACATGACCTTTTTCTTTTCGCGGATGAGGTCTACAGGGAGTTCTGTTACGACGGGCGGAAGCACCATTCAGTGATGAACCTGCAAGGGATCGGGCCGAATGTCGTGCTCATGGATTCGGTCTCCAAACGTTACAGCGCCTGCGGGATCCGGATCGGAGTGTTGATTTCCCGAAACAAAGAATTCATGGCCACAGCCCTGAAATTTGCCCAAGCCAGATTAAGCCCTCCTACACTCGGACAAGTCGCCGCAGAAGAAGCCGTAAATACACCGGATTCATACATGCAGGCTGTCCTTGCAGAATATCTTTTGCGCCGCAATATTGTTGTGGAATCAATCAATCAAATGGAGGGTTGTTTTTGTCCGACCCCCGGCGGAGCCTTTTATGCCATGGCAAAGCTTCCCATCGATGATTCCGACAAATTCTGCCAATGGCTTCTGCAGAGTTTCGACTTCGAAAAACAGACTGTTATGCTTGCCCCGGCTACCGGGTTTTACTCCACCCCAGGCCGCGGGAAAGACGAAGTAAGGATAAGCTACGTGCTGAATGTTGACCACTTGCAGAAAGCGATGAAGTGCCTCGAAGAAGGATTGAAGGTTTACCCGGGTCATTCATAGAGTAAATATTTTGCCCTGATCTGTTTGAATTTTTCGAGGCCATCCTGCCAGCTGACGCGGATGATCGACTCGGGCAATCCCTCGAGAATTTGATTTCTTAACGAGTTATTTCCTGCAAGTTTATCGAAGTAGGGAGTGAAAAAATCCGGACTGCTCCCCAGATCCCGGAAAGCCATGATTACCCATGCCAGATTTATCCGGCCAAACATAGTAGGATGCGTCTGATAAAAATCCCGGAGATCCAGCCCGAAACAACGCAACCCTTCCCACGGGGGATGAAGGCTTACCCCGGGAATACTCTCAGGAACAAAAGAGAACGCAAACCCTTTCATCTCCGGATGACCAAAGACCTCAAAGGGAAAACAGGTCCCCCTGCCTATGCTGACGCCCGTCCCTTCAAAAAAGCAGAGAGACGGGTAAAGATAAATGGCGTTCATATCGGTCAGGTTTGGCGAAGGAGGAACCTGCAGTTCGACGAATGTATGATGAGTCCAGCCGGCTAAAGGAATGACTGTCAACTCACATTGAATTCCGTTCTTCAGCCATTGCTCTCCGTTTACCATTTGCGCATATTCCCCTATCGTCATCCCATAAACTACCGGCACCGGGTGAAGGCCGACAAACGAGGAAAACTCTTTCTCAAGCACCGGGCCATCAATGTAAAACCCGTTCGGATTTGGCCGGTCCAGTACCACGACAGGGATCCCTTGTTCGGCACAGGCTTCCATCACAAAGGTCAGCGTGGAAATATAGGTATAAAACCGCACTCCTACATCCTGGATATCAAACAGCACCAGGTCAAGCCCGTCCAAATCCTCCGTCGCCGGTTTGCGCTTCTTCCCGTAAAGCGATACAATGGTTAGCCCGGTCAGGCTGTCTTTCCCGTTCGCAACTATTTCACCGGCCGCTGCCTGCAGGCGAAAACCATGTTCGGGAGAAAAAATCTTCTTGATACGGCAACCCGAACTGACCAGGGTGTCAACCGTATTGACTCCTCCGACAACCGACGCATGATTCGCCACGATTCCTATCCGCTTTCCTTCCAGCAATGGCAGGTATTTCTCCAGTTGCTCTGCTCCTGTACGGATCTGAGCCTCGAGCATGAGCGGAATTAAAGCTAACAGTAAAAAGCCATTGGTGATTAGCGAATAGGGATTAGTGATTCGTCGTTTCATTATGCATTTCTTTCTGACTTTCTGACTTTCTGACCTCCTGTCTCCTGGCTCCTGACTCCTCAACAAATTTACTACTTTTGTGCATCCATCAACCCCGTTTGTGAACACCGAGCTTTTCATCGCCAACCGTATGGTCTCCAGGACCAAAACCAACTTCTCCAGGCCCGTGGTGATCATCGCGATCATAAGCATTGCCCTAAGTCTTTCGGTCATGTTTCTTTCCATTGCCATCCTGAGCGGATTTCAGAAGGAGATCCGGGATAAGGTGATCGGTTTTGGCGGGCATATCCAGGTGACTGGCTTTGACGAAAACCAGTCGCTTGAACCAAAACCGATCCGGAAAGACCCGAACATTTTCTCCACTCTTCATCAACTTGAGGGGATCAGGCACATTCAGGTA
>JAZDGR010000177.1:0-24670 GCA_043806735.1 bacterium
GCCCTGAAATGGATCTGGCCGGTGATGCCGTTTCCCAATCCGGATGAAACAAAGAAGCTGCCCTTTTTCGAGATCACTTTCAGTGCGATCCCTTCCGGGGAATTTGGATATTTTAATTTATAATCCTTAAGCAACTTGTCAACCATAGCTTGCAGTTGACCCTGAATTTGCGGGTCAGTAACGGGCAGGTAATTAGATTCGGTTTTCGTACATGAGGTAACGATCCCCGCAATCATCAAAACAAGAAGCAGTCGTATGGTTTTCATGGCGCTATGAGATATAAAACTGGCACATTGGTTCACTGCTTAATAATCTTTCTCACTTCAACAGTCCTATCATTCGTTAAATGTACAATATATACCCCATTGGGCAAAGTACTTATATCAAGTTGTGTTTTGGGTTCGGTGATTTGGCGGGTGATGAGTTTCTGACCGTTAAGGTTCAGGATGGATAATTTGCTGTCGATTGGAATTGCTGATGTTTCGATGGTTATTTGGGTGAATGCGGGATTAGGGTAAATTGAGAATAATGATCCAGGGGTCAAAGATTCCACTCCAATCGCTGCACAAGCGTCCTCAACTTCTTGCTGGCTGTTGCAACCAGTTGCATTATCCTCAATATCTATTACACCATAAGGATTTGCTAAATAATCACAAATACTTTTTACTTCACAAGTCGTTAAAGAATGATTTCTTTTAATGTAGATATATTGGATAGAATCCGAATCAATATTATCGAGCCCATTTAAACTTTTAAGTGAATCGTTGTCGGAAATACAAAGGAAACCCAAATCGGATGTGGTTAATTCATTTAGTGCTGTTATATTTGTTAACACAGGGTTTACATTAATCCCAAGGGTACCCCCAATAAAATTCAATGAATTAAGACCCGTTAGGCTAGTCAATGCAGTATTATTCAGTATATAAAGGCTATTCCCAATAGAAGTCAAGGCATTAAGCCCCGTTAAACTGGTTAATTCGTTGTTGTAATTAATCCAAAGAGCACTATTGATTGATGTAATCATATTTAATCCATTTAAATTGCTAATTGTACTCCCTAATATATTTACAGATCCCGTTATTTCCGTACAATTGGGATAATTAATCGGGAAACTATCAATCTGGGATTGCGAACTAAAAGTAATGCCTTGGGGCAGGCAGGGCTGCGATGAACCTGTGAACGAAAGGAACAGTCCCAGTAACAGGATGAAAAAAAATTTGATAATGCCACCAGATTTTTCGTAGTCGAGCATACCTTAAAAGCAATTTAAGTTGCCATCGCATAAAAACTGCGAAATATACCTAATAAAGGAATGTTTTGCAACTTTTTGGGTGGATTTTTGTGAACCAGATTGATGGACAATGGGATTTGTGATGTGTTCACCCGCTCACCCGGCCACTTTGACAAACATTTCCGGCGTCATTACGATCAGGTCCGCTTTTTTAAAGTGCTTGACATTACGTGTAATGAAATGGGTGATCTTTGGATTTTGTTTCGCCGAAAAGTACTGAACTGCATCTTCAAAGTCGGAGAATTCAGAACCCATTGCCGCCTTAATCACTTGTTCATTGACAGATAGTAGTGAACCATAATGAAGCAGGTCTTGAAGCATCTTGATGACTTCCTTGTGAGTCGATGTTTTTCGTTTCAAATAGTAAACATTCACAAAGGAAATCGAAGAAAAGAACAGATTCGCTTTTTTCTCCTCTGCCAGGGCAAAGACCGTCATGGCATCCTCCGCAAATGGCATCCTGTCGAGCAGGAGGTCAAGAATTACATCCGTATCGACATGGGCAACCATTTTCATAGATACTTTTTTGACAGTTCTTCGATTAAAATTTCTTTGTAATCTTTCCCCGGAGGAAGTTTTATGCACCCCCGAAGAGATCGGAGCCGCTTTGAAATCCTGGGTTTCTCTTTTTCATCCAGAAGTAATGATCTCAAATAGCCTTCGACAACTTCAGAGATGCTTAGGTCTCTGTCCTTTAAAAACCTCTTTGTTTTTTCAATCACTTCTTTATCAATATTTAATGTCAATTTTACTTTCATGCCTTACGTATATTTACTGGTACAAATATACGTAGAAAAATCATTTTCCCCAACTCTCCCTGTCAAGTGACCGGTAATTAATCGCTTCGGCCAGGTGTTCAGCGCGGATATCCGGTGCATCATCCAGGTCGGCGATCGTTCGGGAAACTTTCAGGATCCGATCGAATGCCCGGGCCGATAATCCCAGCTTCTCCATGGCGTTACGAAACATCAGGTTGGAAGGTTCATCCAGTTTGCAGAACTTACGCAAGATCCTGGAAGTCATCTGTGCATTGCAGTAAACTCCTTTCATCCCGGCAAACCGTTGCTCCTGGTGATTGCGGGCTGCGATCACCCGTTGCCGGATCGTGTCGCTGGTTTCGGCCTGCCGGGAATCGCTCAACTCCCGGAAAGGCACCGGAACAACCTCGATGTGAATGTCGATTCGGTCAAACAAAGGCCCTGAGATCTTATTCAGGTATTTCTGAACCAGGCCTGCCCCACATTTGCATTCGATCTGGGGATGATTGTAATAGCCGCAGGGGCACGGGTTCATGGCCGCGACCAGCATGAAGCTGGCCGGAAATTCGACGCTGAACTTCGCCCGTGAAATTGTCACCACCCGGTCTTCCATCGGTTGCCTCAGGACTTCCAGAACCGTACGTTTAAATTCCGGCAATTCATCCAGAAACAGGACCCCATTGTGAGCCAGCGATATTTCTCCCGGTTGAGGAATCCCTCCCCCTCCTACGAGAGCCACATCAGAAATGGTATGATGCGGGGATCTGAAAGGCCTCGCGGTGACCAGTGACCGGTGACCGGCCATTTTCCCGGCTACCGAATGGATCTTCGTGGTCTCCAGCGATTCCTGCAGATTCAATGGAGGCAGGATAGAAGGCAACCGTTTCGCCAGCATGGTTTTCCCGGATCCGGGCGGACCGATCAACACGACATTGTGCCCTCCTGCGGCAGCGATCTCCAACGACCGTTTGATATTCTCCTGGCCCTTCACATCCGAGAAATCGTGTTCGTAATCTCCGGCTTTCTGAAAAAATTCGTCCCGGCAGTTGATTACTACGGGTTGGAGCTTCCGCTCGTCATTCAGAAATTCCAGCACCTCCCGGATGTGCTCGACCCCATATACCTCCAATCCACCCACTACCGCTGCCTCCCTCGCATTCTGCAAAGGAAGGATGATCCCTTTGAACTGTTTCCGCTGGGCTTCGATGGCAATGGGCAGCGCTCCTTTGATCGGGCGAATGGTTCCGTCAAGTGACAACTCCCCCATGATGATATAGGTTTCCGTATGGTCGGTCTTGAGATGCCCGTTCGCAGAGAGGATCCCCATCGCGATCGTGAGATCATACGAAGATCCCTCTTTCCGGATATCGGCCGGAGCCATGTTGATGACCACTCTTTTCCCGGGGATCTTCAGACCCACGCTCCGCAGGGCGGCATCGATCCGTTGCTGACTCTCTTTGACCGCATTGTCGGGAAGCCCGACCATCAGGAAATTCACCCCGATCTCAATGCTGACCTCCACGGTAATGGTGATCGCATGAATGCCGTATAAGGCACATCCGAATGTTTTTACAAGCATACTAATCCCTTTTGATTCCCCATTAATCAGCTTTGGGGTCAAAAGGTAATACGTGGGAAAAACTTTTTTGCTTATTTCCCCGGCTTGTACTTTGATCCGGCCAGAATTTTCTGGGCATCCGGTTCAACTAGAAGAACTTCCAAAGAAACATCCTTATTCCGCTCCATCCATGCCTTTACAATCTGCCATCCGATATATTCTCCGAGGCGCGGAGGTGACTCGGCAGAAAAATCGGCCGTGAACGGACCGTCGGCAAGAAAAGTCCGGATCGTGCTTCCTTTGGCAGAATAGAGCAACTGATTTTCGATGATGGCGGCCCACACGTGAGATTCGTTTTCTTCGGCCCAGGCCATCTGCTCAGGGGTATATCCGATTTTGAACCGGTCGGGGTAATCCGGGATCATAGCATCCACAAAATAGATCCGTTTCCCGGCTTCAATGAGTTGATCAAGTAAGGTGTTCCCGGGATATAGTACTGGATAATAGGTATGTTCAATAGCCCGGATGCAGTCAGGAAGCATGTTCTCCTGATTCATTCTTTGGATCCGGTACAACGGGAGTCCGTCAGCCGCATAAGGTTTGAAGTCCGCACCCAGGTAAGCATCCAAGGCGATCAGCAACACACTGTCGAAAACCCCGACCGGCGAATCGTATTCTCCCCCGGAAATATAGGTATAAACACGCGGGATCAGTGCATCGGGATAGTAATACCTAAGGCGCCGGAAAGCCTCGGTCAGCTCCTTTTCAAGGTCATTCAGATCGGGGTACTTTTTCTCCGTGGCCTTGTAAAATTCTATATTACGCGCGTTGGTCAGATATCCCTTCATGGCAAAAAGCTTCGAGGTATCGGTCAGGTCCGTGCCGAGGAAAAAGGGGAATCCGGATTTCAACCGTGCGAGCCCCCCGGGGAGCTGATCCAGGGGGGTTCGGAAAAGCGCCTGATCATACCGGTGAATCCTGACCGGGTCAACCGCGATGCCTGAAACGTCGGTATCAAGTCTTGATCCCGGACGGTTGCAGCCCGTCAGTATCAACAAAGTCCCAAGCAAAATCACACCAACCTTCCTCATCTGGTTCTGTTGTTTGTTTCCGGAACGTTAATATCTTTATAATATTTCACGGAAAACCGGTAACAAAACTACACCCAAAAGTTATATTTTTGCTTATACCAACAGAGAATTCCATCAAAATCAAACGTATGAAACGGATTTTTCCCCTCCTGACTATCGTCATTTCCGGTCTCCTGTTTCAGACAAACATCCAGGCTCAGAACCTGCCCATCAAACTTGGCTTGAAAGTTTCTCCAAACCTTTCCTGGATGGCACCTGAAACGAAACATTACAACTACAACGGAGTTACGGGTGGCGCCATTGTCGGGCTTGTCTCTGATTTCTATTTCGCCGAAAATTACGCCTTCTCAACCGGATTTAATTTTGCCTTTCTCAACGGAAAACTGACTTACGGGGATCAACTTTTTGAAAGCAATGATACGATCCCTGGCCAACTAGACCGGAAATATAAATTCATCTACCTGGATATTCCCTACATGATCAAACTGCAAACCCGGGAATTCGGGCATTTTTCGTTCTTCGGACAAATCGGCTTTTCCACCGGATTCCGGATCAGTGCAAAAGCCCGTGACGAGTTCAAACCCGATGACGGAAGTGATGTTCTATCCGAAAACAGCAATATTACAAGCAAGACAGCCCTGATCAGGGAAGCGATTTTATTTGGCATCGGGCTGGAATATCATCTGGATCAGGATACCCGCATTTTTGTAGGAGCCTCATACAGCAACAGCCTGAATAACGTCCTGACCGGGACCAACAGCCGGTACGGATTGAACGAAAAAGCTCTGCTTGACTTTGTAGAATTAAATCTGGGAATTTTGTTTTAATAAGCCGGATGAAGATTGCACTGGCACAACGGAATTATCGGGTAGGCGACTTTGAGGCGAATACCGGCCTGATTCTTGATACAATCCGCCAGGCCAAGACTGCAGGTGCCGATCTTGTCGTATTTGCCGAATTAGCTGTTTGCGGCTATCCACCCAGAGACTTCCTGGAGTTCGTTGATTTTAATGAACGGTGTGATCAGGCAATTGAACAAATTGCCGCTTCCTGCACCGGCATAGCCGCCATCGTGGGAGCCCCTTCAAAGAATCCCGGAACAAAAGGAAAACCCTTGTACAACTCCGCCTATTTCCTTGCAGAAGGAAAGATCCCCGGGATGGCACATAAAACCCTGCTTCCCAATTACGATGTATTTGATGAATACCGGTACTTTGAGCCAAACAGACTTCCATACCAGGTTGTGGAATACCAGGGAACCCGTTTTGCCATGACCATCTGCGAAGATCTCTGGAATGTGGAGGATTATCCGTTATACATCAGAAACCCGATGGAAGAATTTTCCAAGTTAAATCCAGGTGTCATCATCAACATAGCCGCATCGCCGTTTCATTATGAACAGCCCGCTATCCGCAGGAATGTCCTCATCCGGAATGCAGTAAAATACAGCCTTCCGGTCTTTTACGTAAATCATGTCGGCGCCCAGACCGAACTGATCTTTGACGGCGGATCGATGGTGGTGGCACCTGACGGTAATGTGGTGGATGAACTGGCCCGGTTCCAGGAGGATTTCCGCATAGTTGATCTTGAGGAAGTCAGGAAATCAGGAGTCAGGAGTCAGAAGTCAGGAGTTAATATCCCGTATCCCGTATCCCGTATCCCGTATCCCGCATCCAGAATCGAATTGATCCACGACGCGCTGGTGCTGGGGATCCACGATTATTTTGTGAAGATGGGATTCTCCAAAGCGATTCTCGGGCTCAGCGGGGGGCTTGATTCGGCGGTCACGCTGGTACTGGCAGCCGAAGCATTGGGAGAAAAGAATGTCCATGCTGTGCTGCTGCCTTCCCGGTTTTCGTCCGGACACAGCCTTACCGATGCCCGCGAGTTGGCGGAGAAGCTGAAGGTTTCGTTCGATGTCATCCCCATTGACGAAGCATTCAGCTCCTTTGAAGGTGCGCTCGATCCTTATTTTAAAGGTACCGTATCCGGTCTGACGGAGGAAAATATCCAGGCACGGGTACGGGCGGTGATCCTGATGGCCCTTGCAAATAAATTCGGTTATATCCTTCTCAACACCAGCAACAAAAGCGAGGCAGCTGTGGGATACGGGACCCTTTACGGAGATATGTGCGGCGGGATATCGGTGCTGGGAGATGTCTATAAAACGCAAGTCTATGAGTTGGCAAGGCATATCAACCGGGAGCGGGAAATCATCCCCCAAAATACCCTTCAAAAACCTCCGTCAGCCGAATTGAGGCCGGACCAGAAAGACTCGGATTCGTTACCGGAATATGAGATTCTTGACAAAATTTTATTTTCCTATATAGAGCAACGAAAGGGGCCGAACGACCTGATTGCGATGGGATTTAAGCCGGAGACCGTCAGAAAGGTTCTGAAACTGGTTAACACCAGCGAATGGAAACGGCATCAGACACCGCCGATTTTACGGGTTTCTCCCAAGGCTTTTGGTATGGGTCGCCGGATGCCGATTGTCGGGAAATACCTTGCGTGACCCGTGGACAACGGAGCGACCTGCCAGGTCGCCCTTACATAATGACAGACTCCACAGATTTTATTTCGGGGACGGCACGGATCATGGCAGTTTCAATGCCGTTTTTCAGGGTCATCTGGCTGTGTGGACAATTTCCGCACATACCGGAGAGCTTGACGTTGACGATATTATCGTCCGACAGATTCACAAATTCTACATCCCCTCCGTCGGCCTGCAGATAGGGACGGATCTGTTCAAGGACATTCTTTACTTTTCTTTCGAGTTCCGTATTCTCAGACATTCTAACCTGTTGTTATGGATTGACTTTCCTGAATTGCCAATGATGCTGCAAAGATACAAAAATCGCAATTCGTAATTCGTAATTCGTAATTATTTCAGAAAGGTTTCCCTGATTGCATTGCTGATCGCCACCTGCTGAGCGACATGTTCTGCCAGCCGGTCGAACGCCCCGGTTACCGGAGAAGAGGGATCGGTTGCGACCGGAGTCCCGGAATCGCCCGATTCGGTGATTTCAGCCACGATCGGGATCTGACCCAGAAAATGAATGTTAAGTTCTTCCGAAAATTTCCGGCCTCCTTCCCGGCCGAAAATATAATATTTTTTGCCGGGGTCGTCGGGCGGGACGAAATAGGACATATTCTCCACCAGTCCCAGGATGGGGATCCGGATCTTTTCGTTCCGGAACATATTGGCTGCCTTGCGCACATCGGCCAGCGCAAGCTGCTGAGGGGTGCTCACAATGATGGCCCCGGTAAGGGGAAAATCCTGGACCAGGGTCAGGGGAATGTCGCCGGTCCCTGGCGGAAGGTCAATGATCATATAGTCAAGGCTGCCCCATTCCACATCGGTGAAGAGCTGCCTGAGTGCGGTGGAGGCCATTGGCCCCCGCCAGATCAGGGCTTTGGACTGATCCACGAAAAATCCAACGGAGATCAGCTTCAATCCGAATTTCTCGACCGGGTAGATCATCATCTTATCCCCTTTCTCATATCCTTCGGGATGGTGGTTCATCAATCCGAACATCATCGGTATGGAAGGTCCATAAATATCCGCATCGATCAATCCGACGGTCGCTCCCTTCCGTGCCAGGGCTACCGCCAGGTTCACCGCTACCGTGGATTTTCCTACGCCTCCTTTCCCCGATCCTACGGCAATAATGTTCTTTACTTCCTTCAGCATTTCTACGGCTTCGCTGCGCCGGGTGGTTACCCGGGAAGTCAGTTCCACCTCCACAACCAGGTCCTTTCCCAGGTGTCGGTGGATCTCGTCAATGCATGCCTGCCTTAGCTCATCTTTCAGCGGACAAGCCGGTGTGGTCAACACCAGTTTGAAGGAAATCTTTTTCCCCTCAATTCTGATAGTATCGATCATGTTCAGGGTCACCAGGTCTTTGCCAAGATCCGGATCTATAACATGCTTCAAGGCAGAATGTATTTTCTCGGTCGTTATCTTCATCCGTGTCAGGTCATTAAAGTCATTAGCCATTAAGGTCATTAGCCATTAAGGTCATTAAGGAAAACCATCATACCCTCTTACATCTCACGTCTTACGTCTCACGTCCCTCGTCCTTCGTCCTTCGGGTTCCAGAAGTGTTTTTCGAAATCCACAATTTGATCATCTTCCACCCGGATGCCCTCGCTCCTCAACAATTGTTCCATCATGGTGGGACTGCCAAAATGATGTTTTCCTGTCAAAACGCCATTTCGGTTCACAACCCGGTGTGCCGGAACATTGGGTTCCTGAAGATGGGAAGCATTCATTGCCCATCCGACCATGCGGGCAGAACCCCGGCTCCACAGAAATTCAGCGATGGCTCCGTAGGATGTCACACGGCCATAGGGGATCTGCCTAACGACGTCATAAACTGATTCAAAAAAGGAGTGTTCCAATGCCGTTACAGCTCTTTTTTCAATTCCGTTAAGAACTCCTTCAGGCGGGTAAGGGTATCCACGATCTCGACATTCCGCACCACGTCTTCTTTGTTTTGCCTGAGCTTCTCCTTTGCTCCCTGCAACGTGTACCCTCTTTCCTTGACCAGGTGGTAGATGATTCGAAGGTTGTCCAGGTCACTCTTTGTAAAGAGGCGGTTTCCTTTTTTGTTCTTTTTAGGTTTCAGGATGTCAAACTCTTTCTCCCAAAACCGGATCAGGGAGGGGTTAACTTCGAACAATTCGGCAACTTCGCCGATCGAGTAGTACACCTTTTCGATTCTCTTTCCCGTATGTAACATTGCAAAAAGGTCAGATTAATCCATGGATTGCGACGGCCTGGACGAGAGATCCAGCATCAGCTGAAACTGTTCCGGGGAAAGGTCGTTATAAAAGAAATAGATGGGATTTATTGCCACGTGATTTTTGCGGACTTCATAATGAAGATGAGGTGCGGTCGATTTCCCTGTATTCCCGACGTACCCAATCACCTGACCCCGTTTTATCTGCTGGCCCCGCCTCACAATATAGCGGGATAAATGCGCATAAGCAGTGGAGTAACTGTAGCCGTGATCAATCTCTACTTCGATCCCGTATCCGCCCATATTCCGTCCGGCGGTAGTCACAACTCCATTCCCGGTAGCATAGATCGGGGTCCCGACAGGTGCCGTAAAATCAACTCCTTCATGGAATTTTTTCACTTTGTAAAACGGGTCCATCCGCGTTCCGAAATAGCTGCCGATCCGTCTCAGGTCCTGGTTCTTCACAGGCTGAATGGCGGGGATGCTCGCCAGCATATTCTCCTTGTTCTTGGCCATAGAGAAGATTTCGTCGAGGGATTTGGACTGCACATAGAGTTGCCCCATGATTTTGTCCATCTTCTTATGGGTCTCGATGATGATCTCCGAATTGCTGTAACCTTTCAGTCTCTCATACCTGTCAATCCCGCCGATCCCGGCTTCCCTGATTGAGCCCGGAATCGGTTCCGCTTCAAAAATAACCCGGTAAATGTTGTCATCCCGGTCTTGAAAGTCCTTTAAAATGGCGGTGAAATCATCCAGCTGCCGGTTCAGAATTTCGTATTGCAACTTCAACTCCGCAATCTCACGTTTTTGCGCTTTCTCTTTGGGAGAGTCAAGAAAGTTGTAGGCCAGGATGTAAATTACGGCAGTAAAAAACACGCCCGTGCTGATGTGGGAAAAAAACATCAGCAACCGCTTCTTCAAGGTTGTCTGAATCCGGTCAAATGTTAACGAGTGCTTGTTGAAACGGTATTTTACTTTGCTCATTGGCAGAGAACTAAAGAACCTATCAAAACAGCGGGGCTAACTGCTGCAAAAATAAGTAAATAATTAACTTTGTCTCCGGATTCCCCGGTTAATTTTTAGGATTAATGTGTTAACCTTCTGTTAAACTTTCATTTACATGGATTCATCTTCGATTCGGCAAACCTTCTTTGACTTTTTCAAATCGAAAGAGCATCACCTGGTTCCCTGCGCCCCCATGGTCATCAAGAATGATCCCACCCTGATGTTTACCAATGCAGGCATGAATCAGTTCAAAGACATATTTCTGGGGAATAAAGTTGCCAAATTCAAACGGGTGGCCGACACACAAAAATGCCTTCGGGTTTCGGGCAAGCATAACGATCTGGAAGAGGTTGGGCATGACACGTATCATCACACCATGTTCGAGATGCTTGGGAACTGGTCTTTCGGAGACTATTTTAAGAAAGAGGCCATCGAGTGGGGATGGGAATTGCTGACCGAAGTGTATAAGATCGATAAAACCCGGCTCTATGTTTCAGTCTTTGAAGGGGATGAAAAGGAGGGGTTGGCGAAAGACCATGAAGCATTCCGGATCTGGAAAGCGATCCTGCCGGAAGAGCGAATTCTCTTCGGATCGAAAAAGGACAATTTCTGGGAAATGGGTGATACCGGTCCGTGCGGACCCTGTTCCGAGATCCATGTCGACCTGCGGGAAACCAACGCCCGAAAATCACTTCCGGGGAGCAAGCTGGTCAACACCGGGAATCCCCTGGTCATTGAAATCTGGAACCTGGTATTCATTGAATTTAACCGGCAATCGGACGGGAAGCTGATCCCTTTGCCTGCCCGGCACATTGACACGGGGATGGGCTTTGAGCGCCTTTGCATGGTTATTCAGGGAAAAACATCGAATTACGATACGGATATTTTCCAGCCCATTATTCAGGTCATCTCCCAAAATGCAGGGATCGAATACGGGGCCGATCCCCGTGCCGATGTCGCGATGCGGGTGGTAGCGGACCATTTGCGGGCTATTGCTTTCTCCATCGCCGACGGACAACTTCCGTCCAACGTCAAAGCCGGATATGTAATCAGGCGCATCCTCCGGCGGGCGGTTCGTTACGGGTACGTCTTCCTGCGCTTCAAAGAGCCTTTTGTTTGTGACCTCGTACCCGTATTGGTAAACCAGATGGGAGCGGTGTTCCCGGAGCTGAAATCACAATATAGGCTGATCGAAAATGTGATCCGAGAAGAAGAAGCTGCATTTCTGCGAACCCTGGCGACAGGGATACAGCGGTTTCAGCAGTATACTGATACCAGATACGAGATGCCTCAAATCATTAAAGGATCTTTTGCTTTTGAGCTGTTTGACACTTACGGCTTCCCGGTGGATCTTACCGAACTGATGGCCCGGGAGATTGGCTGGAGTGTCGATATGGAGGGATTCCGCAAAAGTATGGAAGAACAAAAAGCCAGATCGAGGCAAGCGGCTGTGACCGATATTTTCGACTGGATTATCCTGAATGAATCCGCCGGATTGCCTGAATTTACGGGTTATGACTCCCTGACTGCCGAAACCGAAATTATCCGGTACCGCAGGGTAAAAGGGAAGCAGGGCGAAGTTGTTCAGATCATCCTGGCCAAAACCCCGTTTTATGCCGAATCGGGTGGACAGGTGGGTGACCGGGGGTGGCTTGTCAGAGGGAGTGAAAAGATTGCCATTACCGATACCATTCGCGAAAATGAATTGATAATTCACACCGCCTGCAGGATCTTCGAAGACCCTTCGGGAACCGTTTTCGCCGAAGTGGACGGGCATAAACGGATGCTGACGGCCAATAACCATTCGGCCACACACCTTTTGCACGCTGCCTTGAGGAAGGTGCTGGGAACGCATGTCGAGCAAAAAGGGTCACTGGTGGATGAAACCCGTCTCCGTTTCGACTTCACGCACTTCTCTAAAATGAACCGGGAGGAGATTGAGCAGGTGGAGAAACTGGTCAACCGGAAAATACGTGAGAACATCCCCCTTCATGAAGAACGGGCCATATCCATGGAAAAGGCTAAAGCGCTGGGAGCCATTGCCCTTTTTGGAGAGAAGTATGGCGAACAGGTCCGGGTCATTCGTTTCGGGGATGATTTTTCAACCGAACTGTGCGGGGGTACACATGTTCCGGCTACCGGACAGATCGGGCTTTTCAGGATCGTTTCCGAAGGAGCCATTGCCGCCGGCATCCGAAGGATCGAGGCGGTCACCGGCGCCATTTCCGAAGAATTTATGTACGGGAAAGAACAGTTGCTGGAATCTGTCAGCGAGGGATTGAAAAATCCCAAAGATCTTCTCCGCGGACTTCAGAACCTTCTGGAAGAAAACCAGCAATTGAAGAAAGCTGCCGGGGGATATGAAAAACTAAGGCTGGCTCAGGTAAAAGAAGAATTAAAAAAGCAGATCAAAGAGACAGGCGGGATTGCATTTCTCGCAACAACAGTTGATCTCGATGCAGAAGCCCTGAAAGGGCTCGCGTTTGATTTACGGACCGAAATTCCAAATCTTTTCCTTGTTCTTGCCTCCGAATCTGATGATAAAGTCAACCTGTTGGTTGCACTTTCCGATAGGCTGGTAAAAGAGAAAAAAATGAATGCCGGACAGATCATCCGGGAACTGGCTAAAGAAATCCAGGGAGGTGGAGGTGGTCAGCCTCACATTGCCACCGCCGGAGGAAAAAATCCCGCAGGGTTACCAAATGTCTTTGCGAAAGCACTGGATATGGCAGGACTTTACCGTATTTCTTCCCGGATGGACTCAATTGCGCCGGATATTGGTGAAGGTTCCTGATTTAAAGAGAGTTGAAGTATGCCGCTTGCCAGGTCGCGGGAAGTGGCACTTGCGGACAACTTTGCTGCCGCTGCGTTGATCATCCTGATGGTCTCTTCCTTGGCATTGAAAATCAGTTCCCAGGTACGTGCCGAGATGTAAAGCTGCTGGGAAAGATTGTATTCAAACTCTTCCCTGACTGTCCGGATGAGGGCAGCCTGAAGTTGAGCTGCCGTCATATCTGGTGTATGTACCCTGAGGATAAGGTTGGCGGGAGAGATCCGCTCCAAAAACAGGATCAACCGTTCACAAGCCTGAAGTTTTGTTGATAAATAAAGCCGTTTATATTCATCGGGTGGTTGATGGAACGGGACAATTGGCTCTTGCTTCTGCTTCAATCTGAAATAAAACCAGAGGGCAACCATGATTAATCCTAATAAGAATAGAATCTGCAAAAAGACCGTAAATAGATCCAGAAAAAAATTCTCCATACTCTTCAATATTTAATACAAAAGTAAGGAACTTGGCAGCAAGAGAAAAGATCAGCACGATCTTTTTGGGAAGGGTTCGTTATTCCAACGATTCCAGTTTACAGCGGATCGCACTTGTCCTGACCTCGATGTATCCCTCCCTGGCTACCATGCGTTGACCATCTGTAAGTACCCATCTCAGGAAATCAACGACTTCTGCAGTAGCCGGTTTTCCTTTGGTGGCCAAGTAAAGATCCCGGATCAGAATGGAAGGGTATTTCCCGGTCCACATGGCACGTTGAAGCTGGGGAACGCTATTGTAATAACTATCGATCTTTTTTCGGGCATGCTCAACATCTAAAGGAATTATGGCAATCCCATCTATAAATTGTTGGTTTTCAGGATTAAACGTGTACCTGAAATTACAGTAACCGAGAGCAAACTGGTCGCGGGCTATCGCCTTCACCATTGCTTCTTCGCCATTGACTCCATTTCCTTTTAGTTCGGATGATAACACCCAGAGAAATTTAGCCAATTGATCGGTTGCCCCGGAAGTATCAGAACGTACATAGGGATGTACAAGGTCCTTGCCGGCTTGACCAAACCAACCTCCCCAGGTTAACCCCGGTTCACCAGTAAACGCTTCCGACAGATCTCCTCTTGTCAAGCCCTGTTTTTTAATTTGCGTAAGGTAGGGATTGCTGGTGCTGGTGACAAAGACCACCCCGAGACGGGCAACTGGTGTAGTCCATACCAGTGAATCGAATTCGGCTGTCACTTCGCTGGATAACATAGCCAGGTCGGTATGATCGTCAATAAGTTCCTGCAAACCAGGCCCTGAACCGATTGCAGATAGTTTAAATTCCACGTTTGGATGGCTTTTTTGATATTCTGCGACCCATAAAGTGACCAGTGGATATAGCGCATAAGCTCCTTTAATTTTAATAGCTCCTGCATGGGTTGGTAAAGGAAGAGGGCTTTTTTTGGTCCCATCTCGGCAACTGGTCAGAAAAACGGAAGAGATAGCTAAAACCAGTAAACATCTTTTCATAGCTATGAGGTTATAATTAAGGCTGAAAGTTACGAATAATTTTTACATATGCAATATATTTTTCTATTATTCATATATCGGCCTATGTCATTTTGTGAAATATTTAACAATTGTCTTTTCTTCTGTTATCGTTTTTAAAATTTTCTATCTTTGTTCTTTTTCAAAAGCTGAAGTCAAGGCTCCTCAGAGCAATGAAGTAACAATCCAGATGGCAGGAGAAAGTAAGATCTATACCAAAGGCGGTGACAAAGGAGAAACTTTCCTGCTGGGAGGTACCCGTGTATCCAAAGGACATGAGCGGGTTGAGGCCTATGGTAACCTGGACGAACTGAACAGTTTTATCGGACTGATCCGCGACCAGGACATCAACGCCCATTACCGCGGGATCCTCGGCCGTATTCAGGAAGTTCTTTTTATTTCGGAAGCCCTGGTTGCCTGTGACCCCGAAAAGGAAACCCACAGTCTGCCGGTCTTTCACGATGACGACGTCCTCATTCTTGAAAAAGAAATTGATGCGATGAACGGGGAGCTTCCTGAATTGCGAAATTTTATTCTTCCCGGGGGCCATCCGGTCACTTCATATTGCCATATTACAAGAACTGTTTGCCGCAGGGCCGAACGTTCTCTGATCCGCCTCAGCAGGAACAGTCCGGTGGATGAAATAATAATCCGTTTCATCAACCGTTTATCCGATTACCTGTTTGTACTTGCACGCAAGACAGCTAAAGACCTTGGTGCTGAAGAAAGGTATTGGATTACCCGTAAATAATTATCGGGCTGTTAATGAAAAAATTGTTTTTGTTTTTCTGATTATATTTTTTATACTTTTGCACATTTTCTAAGCAGACCATATGTATTGGACACTAGAACTGGCCTCAAAACTGGAAGACGCTCCCTGGCCTGCTACCAAAGATGAACTGACCGACTGGGCCATACGGACCGGGGCTCCTCAGGAGGTGATTGAAAACCTGAAAGAGATTGAAGACGAAGGCGAAACCTATGAGCGAATAGAAGATATCTGGCCCGACTACCCCACGAAAGATGATTTCTTCTTTCACGAAGACGAATACTAATCCGCTTTTCCTACCGAAGTTTGCCGGAAGAAACTGAAATGCACCTTCCCGTATTGCCTCACCTGGGTAAATAAGGGATACTCAGTGAAATTGTACTTTTCCGAATGCTCCAGGATCAGCAAACCACCTTCATTCAACATCCCCGCATTCAGGATCTGGTTCGGTAACTGATCTATTCCTGACATCTGGTAAGGAGGGTCGGCAAAGATGAGGTCGAATGTCTGGTAGGGATTCCTGAGGTATACCAAAACATTTACGCGCACTGCCTTTAACCCATCCATCCCCAGTTTTGTTGCGGTATGGTTGATAAAATCCACGCAGCGGCGTTCGATATCGAGAGCCACCACGTGCGTGCATCCCCTCGAAATAAATTCAAAGGAGATATTCCCGGTTCCGGAAAAGAGGTCCAGCACCGAAGTCTCCGTGAAATCCACCAGGTTGGAAAGTACGTTAAAGAGCCCCTCCTTGGCAAAATCAGTGGTCGGTCTCACCGCCAGGCTGACCTGCGGATCTATCCTCCGCCCCTTATAGCGACCGCTTATAATCCGCACTGGTTCAGGTTTAACAGGGGGTAAAAGGCGTGATGGGGAAGTTCATTGAAAACAAAACTATACTGATAAGCCGGACTGCGCTGGGCAAATTCAATTTTCCGGATGTATTTGGCGATCAGATTAACCAACGGCGTATTTTTATTGGTCTTGCCGAGTAAAACGACGTCCAACTGCTCGGCATGCAACCCAAGCTGCTCAATAGCAAAAAGGAGGAAATAGACCATGTCTTCAGCCTGCCGGAACTCGAACATATTTGAATAGCGCAGTTTCTGCTGATCCAGAACAATGAGGTCAAACCACGGATCTCTTACATGTACAAATACCTTTGGCCGGATCAGCTGGCTCCGGTAATTCAGGTACAGGCTCTGGATGAGCACACTGGATAGATGCGTGACATGCCCTGCCGGAAAATGTTTCAACAGCAGCTGGTTCGTCTGTTCCGGGATGGCAAATATATTGTAGGCCTGAATGTCCTTCAGGTGATCCTGTAGAACGATCTCATGCGGATCCACGGTGAGGTTAAAGGATAAGAATTTATCCCGGGCAGACTCCTCGAAAAGGGCATCGGGAACCAGGGTGGATTTATTCCCTTCCCATATTACCTTGCAGGCTTTGAAAGGTTTTTTCAGCAAAGGAAGGGAGCCAATGATTTTAGCCATGAAGGCATCAAAGGTCAATTTGATCTCATGGATTCCCGGGCCTTTTGCTACAGGGGTTTTCAGTTCGCCAATCCCTATATATTTATTGGTAGTCCCATCGAGGATGCAATACGAGAAATTTTTATCGCTGACCTGGACGGAAAGAAAATAGTTTCCGAGATCCGTTTCCTTGAATAACGCATCGATGCGGTTGACAGCCGTGAGGATATGATCAGGAGTGGTCATCTTTGGAATCACAAATATCGGAATAGTGCGGAATATCCCGCAAAAACTTCCAGGTTTTCTTTGCATGATCAATACAGGAACAATAATGTTCGAGGCCGTTGGAAACCACCAGGTATTTGCCTGTGAAGGTACTGTTATACAGTGCAACCTGGTTAAAAACCTCCTGGGTGATGGCTACCTGCGGCGCTTTGCACTCCACAAGAAGAAGTGGTTTCCCGCGTTTGTCATAGGTTACGATATCGCTTCGCTTTTTCAGCCTGTTGTAAACAAGGGATGCCTCCACGCGGATCAATGAAGCCGGATATCCCCTGTGGTGGATTAAAAAATTAAGGAAGTGCTGCCTGACCCACTCTTCCGGAGTCAGGGCAATAAATTTTCGTCTTACCAGATCCCAGATCTCCTGCTTTTGATCACCCCTGCTCCGGGTCCTGACATCGAATACCGGTAAATTCAGTGCATCCATGGTCGCTTCCCACAAACTTACGGAAAAATCTGACAAAAGCGTTATTTTTGTTCCGGTGACTCGACCCGCATGACTTACGATCAGATTCTCGCCGATTTAAAGAACCGGATTTATTACCCGGTATATCTCTTTCACGGGGAAGAGCCCTATTTCATTGATGTCCTCTCCGATTTCATTGAGGAACAGGTGCTCACGGAAACAGAAAAAGAGTTTAATCAAACGGTTTTATACGGTAAAGATGTGGATGCACCGACGATCATCAGTTATGCCCTCCGGTATCCCATGATGGCCAATTACCATGTAATGATCATCAAAGAGGCTCAGGATGTGACAGACCTGGATGCCCTAACCCCCTACGTCCAGCAACCCCTTTCGTCTACCTTGCTCGTTCTTTGCTACAAGTACGGAAAGTTTGACAAACGCAGAAGCCTCGCAAAGGCCGTGGATAAAAACGGCGTGCTGTTTGAATTTCCCCGGATGTATGACAATAAAATCCCCAGCTGGATCGAAGAGTATGTCAAAGCCCGGAAGTATTCCATTACCCTCAAAACTGCATGTATGCTGACGGAATTCCTGGGTGCCGATTTATCCAAGATCGCCAACGAGATCCAGAAGCTGATTATAAACATTCCGGAGGGCACACAGATCAACGAAGATCTGGTGGAGAAAAACATCGGGATCAGCAAGGATTACAATGTATTTGAGCTTCAGAAAGCGCTGGGTGCGCGTGAAATTTTCAAAGCCAATCAGATCATACGGTACTTCGGGGCAAATCCCCGGGAGAATCCCCTGGTGAAAGTGATTCCGATTCTTTACTCCTTTTTCTCAAAAGTTCTCCTGTATCAGCACCTCCCAGATCCATCGCGGAACAACGCGGCTGCCGCACTGGGTGTTCATCCGTTTTTTCTGCAGGATTATCAGCTGACAGCAAAAAATTATCCGGCCCGGAAAATTGTTTCCATCATCAGCATTCTCCGGGAGTATGACCTCAAATCAAAAGGGGTGGATAATATTTCCGCGACGGATGGGGAGTTGATGAAAGAGATGATCTACCGGATCCTTCACTGATCCTCTTCCGATTTGTAATTGTATTCCGGCGAGCGGTAGGTCTCTTCAATCACATGGTAATACTTTTCCTGGATGAATTTTCGCCGGAGTTTCATCGTGGGAGATAATTCTCCCGATGTAATGCTCCATTCCTCCGACAGCAGTCCGAATTTTTTGATCTTCTCCGTTTGCCCGAGATCCTGGTTATACAATTTCACCTCTTCGTGAATCCGGCTGATGATCCGCGAATCTTTTACCGATTCCTGATCGGAGATATAGGGGATCTTTTTCACCGCGCACCAGTTGCGGAGGTGCTCAAAGTTGGGGACGATAAGCGCTGCTGCATATTTCCTGTCCTCCCCCAGCACGATGATATGGTCAATGAATGGCGATTCCGTAAAACGCTGTTCGATGGGTTGGGGCGCAATGTATTTCCCTGTCGAGGTTTTGAAAATCTCTTTTTTCCTATCGGTAATTTTCAGGTATTTTCCGTCCACCATCATGCCAATATCTCCGGTATGGAACCATCCTTCCGTGTCAAACACTTCGGCTGTCCGGTCAGGCCGGTTATAGTACCCTTTCATTACATTCGGACCTTTGCAGAGAACCTCTCCATCGGGAGTAATCTTAACCTCCACTCCGGGTAATACCGGGCCCACTGTTCCGAATTTCACCCCCCCCGGCAAAAGGTTCTGAACAGCAATCACGGGGGAAGTTTCCGTCAAGCCATATCCTTCCAGGACCTTGAGCCCTGCAGCCCAGTAAAACCTGGCAAGCCGGGGATGAAGGGAGGCTCCTCCGGAGACGATGATCCGGAGGTTTCCGCCAAGGGCTTTCCTCCATTTTGAGAAAACAAGGATGTTTGCTATCAGCCATTTCACATGGTACCAGGTTCCCTGCTCAGGGTTCAGTTCAAATTTATGCCCCTGCCTCAGCGCCCAGAAAAAGATCACCCTGCGGATTCCCTTCAGGTTATTGCCCTGACCAACGATTTTATTATAGATCTTTTCCAGCACCCTGGGAACCGCTGCAAAGGCTTCAGGTTTCACCTCCTGCAAATATCCCTGAACCTGGTCAAGCGATTGGGCATAATAGACCGACATGCCCAGGGATTGGTACACATAATTGAGCATCCGTTCATAGACATGGCACAAGGGTAAAAAACTCAGGGCTTTATCCTTTGAGGAGAAACCGGGGACTTTCGCACACTCGGTAAAATTGCTGACGAAATTCCGATGCGAAAGCATTACACCTTTGGGCCGGCCCGTCGTTCCGGAGGTATAGATGATCGAAAGCAGGTCATCGGGGTGAACAGAAGCTTTGATTGCCTCCAGGTTTTCCGGGTGCGGAAAGCGTTTGCCTGCTTCCAGAATCTCAGTCCAGTGCCGGATCCCGCGAACCCTGCAGATGGAATAGACCCCTTCGACGCAAGGAAGCTCTTTCACAATGTGCCGTATCCGTTGCCAGATCTCCTGGTCGTAAATTACTAGGTACCGGATCTGTGCCTCGTTCAGAATGTAACGGTAGTTCTCTTCGCTGATGGTCGGGTAGATGGGAACCTGGATCGCGCCGGTTTGCTGGATCGCCATATCGAAGAAATTCCATTCCGGACAATTGGCCATGACGGTTGCGATCCGGGTTGCAGATGTGGCTCCCAGGGAGAGCAGACCCAGACTGAGTTGATGGCTGAGCTGAACGTAATCGAGGGATGAAAAGGATTTCCAGGCGCCTTCCGATTTTGTCAGAAAGGCATCCGTTTTGAAGTTGTAGTCTTCCCGGTAGAGCTCCAGTAAATCAAATACCCGCGTGATTCGTCCCATTCATCCCCTTACTCGAAAAGTTTTCGTATTTTGTCCTCGTATTTTTTACAGATAAATCCCCGTCTCAGTTTGATCGTAGGCGTAATCTCTCCCATATCCAAGGTCCATTCGGTATCCAGCAGATCCCAGGATTTGATTTTCTCCGTATCCCCGAATTGTTTGTTGTACTTGTCGATCTCCTTCTGAAATCTCTTTCTGATCACGGGATTATTGATAGCTTCTGCATTGGATCCGAAAGGGATCTCCTTGCGTTCACAGTAGGATTTCAGGAACACAAAATCGGGTACGATCAGGGCTCCGGCAAATTTCTGATTTTCTCCCACCACGATCAGCTGATCAATAAACAACGATTCCTTTAGTTTATCCTCGATGAGTTGGGGGCTTACATATTTCCCGAATGAAGTCTTGAACAGTTCCTTTTTACGTCCGGTGATCTTCAGCTGGCCTTCCGGTTCAATATGTCCCAGGTCGCCGGTATGGAACCAACCCTCCTCATCAATGGTATCCAGGGTCATCTGAGGTTCTTTGTAATATCCCTTCATGACATTGGGTCCCTTTACGCAGATCTCCCCGTCATCGGCAATTTTCACGGTCACACCTCCGATTACAGGTCCAACAGTCCCGAATTTGATTCCGTGTTCACTGAAATCGCTCACTGCGATTACCGGTGAGGTCTCCGTGAGGCCATATCCCTCCAGGATGTTGATCCCGGCACAGGTGAACATCCTTCCGAGCCGGGGTTGGAGCGCAGCTCCCCCCGACACGATCAGATTGATCTTACTTCCCATCGCTTCACGCCATTTTACATAGACCAGTTTATCGTATAGCCGGCGTTTCCATTCGTAAAACTTCCCGTTCGCTCCCTTTAACTCGTAGCGAAGCGCCAGATGAAATGCCCACCAGAAGATCCAGCTTTTCGGACCCTTCAGCTTCTGGCCTTTGGCGACGAGTTTATCATATACTTTCTCCAGCAGGCGGGGTACGGTAGACATGAGCTGAGGTTGGACCTCCTTCATGTTATCGGTAATGGTCCCCATATTTTCGGCATAATAAACCGATATCCCCAAGTACTGGTAAACATAATAAAGCATCCGTTCATATACGTGGCAGAGCGGCAGATAGCTGACTGCTTTATCATTTTCTCCAAACGGAGGAATATAAGCAACAGCTTTAAAGTTGGAAACTAAATTGGTGTGAGTCAGCATGACTCCTTTTTGGATTCCCGTAGTGCCGGAAGTATAAATGATGGTTGCGACAGTTTCCGGTTTGATGGCTGCTTTAATTTGTTCCAGCTTGTCAGAAGCCTGGTTTTGCTTCCCGAGTTCAATCAGTTCATTGAGGTGTTTGTATTCGTGAAGGTCCTTAAAGGTATATATACCCTGAACAGATGGCACATCGGGCAGAATGTGCTGGATCTTGCGAAGAAGCTCCATCCCCGAAATAAATATGTACTTCACTTCGGCATGGCCGAGAATGTATTTGTAGTCCGATTCGCTGATGGTCGGGTAAATCGGAACATGAATAGCTCCTACCTGCAAAATAGCCATATCCACAAAGTTCCATTCGATCCGGTTCGGACTGATCTGGGCAATCCGGTCTCCCGGCTGAACTCCCAGAGCCAAAAATGCGTAGCTGATGTTGTCAACGATCTCCCGGTACTGTTTGATGCTTACTTTCACCCACTCGCCGCCCTCTTTGGACGCAATGACGTCATCCTTGGGTTTGAACTTCTCTTCATAATAAGGAAGAAGGTCGAAAATACGGGTTACTTCCATATGCTAAGGTTTTAAAGTGGAAGAGGATTCCACTGGTTCCGGATACAATGATAAGAAAAAAAAGTGAACAAGTGGGCAAGTGGGCAAGTACGTCCTACGTCTCACGTCTCACGAAATTGGTAGCGTCGGCCTGCGCGGTGGGCATAATCACCAGGTCGTTGATGTTGACATGGGCGGGAAGGGTAGTTACATACCAGGTTACTTCCGCAATATCTTCGGCATACAGGGGGGTAAACCCTTTGTATACATTTTCGGCACGCTCCTGATCGCCTTTGAACCGGACCAGTGAAAACTCAGTATCTGCTGCTCCGGGAACGATCTGTGTCACCTTGATGTGATGCGGTAGCAGGTCAATCCGGGTCCCCGTGGTGATGGCGTCCACCGCAAACTTGGAACCACAGTAAACATTCCCGTTGGGATAGACCTCTTTGCCTGCGATAGAGCCGATGTTGATGATGTGCCCCGAACCCCGTTTTACCATCAGCGGAGCCACCAATCGGGTCATGTAGAGCAATCCTTTTACATTGGTATCGATCATCCGTTCCCAGTCATCAATCACTCCTTCCTGAATCGGGTTTAACCCCACAGCCAAGCCGGCATTATTGACCAGGATATCGATATTCCTCCATTTTCCTGTCAGCGAATCAATGGCAGCTTCGGCTTCTTTCAGCTTCCGCACATCAAAAGGAAGAGATCGAACATCCACCTTGTACAGTTTGCGCAGCTCTTTTTCCAGTTCCTCAAGCCGCTCTTTTCTCCTGCCGGTGATGATGACGTCATGTCCTTCCCGCGCAAATCGGTGGGCAATCGCCCGGCCGAAGCCAGAAGTCGCGCCGGTGATCAAAGTAATTTTCTTCATTAGCGATGTATATAAAATACTTTACTTGTAAAGAAAATCAACACACTTGTCTATCAAGTATTGCAAATAATTCAGGTTATTTATTTTGGCAAGTGGCTCAAGCTCCCGATTGATAAATATTTCATCCAACCTTTCCTTTGCTTTTTCATTTATAGGTCGATGCATATTGACAATGAGTGTCCGTTTCTCCTGAATGAATTTCTCTATTTCTTCATTCATAACGGGAAAAGCCATTAAATCTTCCCATGTAAGAGATTTTAGTTTTTTCAAATGTGATTGAATCATGTCAACAAGGTACATTGCATCGTTGGGCGTTTTACAATCGACTTCGATGGATTGGTTATTGTTTGTGACAAGATCAATGGAACATTCAAAACCGTAATGACAAAAATCACCGGAATCATTAAACAACGAGACAATGCGGTCTGATTTGACAGCCTTTACAGTAAAATCTTTGGTCGTTGTTTTAATAAAATATTTGCACTTTGTAAGTAATTTGGTCAATTCGGCTTTTTCAGAAGTACTAAAACTGTACAACGTAGGATCTTTGATTAAAGCTGGATAGTACAACATTACATCTCGTACAAAATTTATCTCTGAAAGATGACGGTTGACAAGGAAATCAGCAATTGCACATAAATTAATTCTGATTGAAGATGCTTCGCTAATTTCCGATTCCGGATCAAACTCAAATCCGGCTTTTTGCAGATGGTATAAAGTCGTTTTCCCGGCAATGTAATAATCAGTTAAACCCTTTTGTCTAACATAAGTTTGTGTGTTTTCATCAAATTGATAATCAGGATCATCCTTTGGAAATGGCGAATAAATACCACCAAGTATATTATGAATTGCAATTTCATCAGGGTCATTGAAATCAATTTTACGAATAGGGACCTTAGACATGGGCGTGAAATAGAATTCACGCATATTTCCTTTCATCTTCGTGTTTTTCCCGTACCAGTGATTCAAATAATCCGAATTCAGCAGCGCAAAAAGATACTTCAGATTTTCCTGTGTCCCTTTTTTCGGGGTGATTAATGTAATATCAGATTGAGGATAGCTTCGTTGGTTCTCGTAAGCAAAAGTATTTTCTTTGGCACGGCGGGAAGTGACCAATTTTTCACTTTCAAAAATGTTTTTATTTCTACCACGATGCAGATTAAACCATCTGTAATCTTCTTCATATCTTATCAATCGGTCCCGTAGCAAAGCACCAAGCCGTTCAAAATGCTGTTTTAGTGAAAGCGTTTCATCTACGTTATCTATATCATCAGAATATATTACAAATTGTAATTCACTAGAATCAACAAAACCCCGGTGTATATCAGAATTTTTATAAAACGGCTTTACATATTCCATTTCTTTATCTGTAAGATGCAGCGCATCTAACTGATTCTTGTCAAAGATAAAAATGGGATCGCCGGGTTTGATACCGTATGTATTCTGTTCAGCT
>JAZDGR010000178.1:0-67380 GCA_043806735.1 bacterium
CTGTAAATTTGTCGATCCTGAAAATCCAAAGCAATTGATTGAGCTCTTGCAGAATGAAGCAAAAGTGATTTAACCCCTGTAATTTATTGTAACTAAAATATTTCAAGATATGTCAGTATTAGCTTTTGTCGAAAATTGGGATGGAAAATTCAAGAAACTTACATTCGAACTCGTTTCCTATGCATCAAAAGTTGCGGAAATGTTGAATACTTCAACCATTGCGCTTTCGATTGGGCAAGTAGAAACAGCTGAACTGGAAAAACTGGGAAAATACGGGGCTAAGAAAATAATTAATATCGACAACCCAGAATTAAAAATACTTGATAACCAGGCGTATGCTACAGTAATCTCAGGCGTTGCCGTGAAAGAAAGTGCTAAAGTGTTGGTTCTTTCACACAACAATATAGGGAAAGCATTGGCGCCCAGACTGTCGGTAAAATTAAAAGCTGGCATTGGCTCAGGAGTTAGCAAACTTCCCTTCAATATTAACCCTTTTACTGTTTACAAAAAGGTCTATTCCGGAAGGGCTTTTGCGGATCTTGTGATCAAAACTGAAATCAAAATCCTGACTCTGTCACAAAATTCTTTTGAAGTGATCGAAACCCCGAATGCAGCAACCGTCGAAAATATTTCGGTCCAGATAGATGGCAACCTGTTGAAAACCCGGGTTAAAGATGTTCAAAAGCAAACCGGAAAATTACTCCTCACCGATGCCGAGATTGTGGTTTCCGGAGGTCGTGGTATGAAATCCGCTGATAATTGGGGCCCCCTTGTCGAACTGGCCAAGCTTTTAGGCGGAGCAACCGCTTGTTCCCGTCCAGTTTCCGACGAAGGTTGGCGCCCCCACGAAGAACATACCGGCCAAACCGGGAAAATCATCGCACCGAATTTGTACTTTGCATTTGGAATATCCGGTGCAACACAACATATTGCCGGCGTTAGTTCTTCCAAATATATTGTTGCGGTCAATATCGATAAAGATGCCCCGGTTTTTGAAGCTGCTCAATACGGGATTGTGGGTGATGCTTTAAAAGTTCTTCCGAAACTTGTGGATGCTGTCAAAGAGCTAAAATCCAAATAGGGATGGTCAGGCAAGTGGTTTTTACCTTTACCCTGCTGGTCGCAATCGGGGTTTTCCTTTTTACCATCACCCGTATTATCCACTATTTCAGGTACACAAAAGCCAATTTCCCAGTCCGGAATATTCCTAAACGGTTTCTTCTGATGTTAAAAGTAGCATTCGGGCAGACCAAGATTTTCCGGATGCCTGCGATCGGATTTCTGCATGCCATGGTTTTCTGGGGCTTCTGCGTGATTCTTCTGGGGAGCATCGAAATGATCATCGATGGTCTTTCCGGCACGGAAAAAATATTGAAGTCCCTTGGTATAGTCTATGATTTGATCATGGCTTCCGGAGATGTTTTCGCATTACTTGTTGCTGTTTCCATTGTGGTGTTTCTGGTACGACGCGTTTGCATGCACATCCGGAGATTCGAAGGGATAGAGATGAAACAAATCTCCCACATTGATGCCAATATAGCGCTTACCCTGATACTTATCCTGATGCTTTCCTTGCTGGGGATGAATATCAGCTACCTGGAATACAAAAAACTGGCGGGGGAAGCTGTATATGGGAGTTACCCGGTGAGTTTCTGGTTGACAACGCTTTTTTCAGGACTGTCCAAAGAAACGCTGTTCGTGGTTTATGAAACCAACTGGTGGGTACATATTCTGCTGATCTTTGTTTTTGCGAATATCCTTCCTTATTCAAAGCATTTCCATGTCTTATTGTCAGTGCCAAATGTGTTTCTTTCCAGGTTGGAGGCACTCGGGAAATTGCCAAATATGGATCATGTCACGAGGGAAATAAAGTTGATGCTGGATCCAAACGCAACTTTTTCGACTGCAACTAAACAGGTGCCTTCCGAACGATTTGGGGTGAAAGATGTGGAAGACATTAGCTGGAAGAACTATTTCGATGCGCTGGCTTGTACCGAATGCGGTCGATGCACATCCGTTTGCCCGGCCAATCTCACCGGGAAAAAACTTTCCCCGCGAAAAATCATGATGGATATACGGGCACGGATGAAAGAAAAAGGCCCCGGTCTGGTAAAAAATGGAATTGAATTCACCGATCAGAAAGCCTTGCTCAGGGATTACATTACGATTGAAGAACTTTGGGCCTGCACTACCTGTAATGCTTGTGCCCAGGAGTGTCCGATCAATATCAACCACCCCACGCTGATTATCGACATGAGGCGGTACCTTGTCATGGAAGAAGCCTATGCCCCCGGGGAGATCAAAAGTATGTTCAGCAACATTGAGAATAACGGCGCCCCCTGGCAATATTCACCTGAAGATCGGTTGCAATGGGCGGCAAACATTGAAATCAATGTGAATTAAAGAATGGGAACCAGACGGTTGCAAATACCTGTAATGGCAGACTTTGTCGCCCGTGGAGAGAAACCTGAATATTTGTTTTGGGTGGGTTGTGCAGGTGCGTTTGATGACAGATACCGGAAAGTAGCCGCCTCGTTTGCCAAGATTCTCTCGTACCTCGAAGTCAGTTATGCCGTGCTTGGCAAGGAGGAATCCTGTACGGGTGATCCTGCCCGTCGGGCCGGCAACGAAATGCTTTATCAGATGCAGGCGTTGCAAAATATTGAGTTATTCAAATCATACGGCATTACAAAGATCCTTACAATATGTCCTCACTGCTATAACATTTTTAAAAACGAATATCCTGATCTGGGCGGAATTTATGAAGTAATTAACTATCTGGAGTTTCTTGACTATTTTATTCAAATTGGCAGACTGAAAACCGAACCTGCTGTTTTTAGAAACGTGGTGGTTACGTATCATGACCCGTGTTACCTAGGAAGAGCTAACGATGTTTACAATGAGCCCCGTAGAATCCTTCGGGGATTGACTGCAAAAGTAGTGGAGATGGAACACCACAGGAGTTCTGCTCTTTGCTGTGGTGCGGGGGGAGGCCAGTATTTTAAGGAAGCTGAAAAAGGGACTAAAGAGGTCTATATGGAACGCACGGAAGAAGCATTGAAAACCGGAGCTTCTGTGGTTGCGACCGCATGTCCGTTTTGTATGACAATGCTTACTGACGGACTGAAATACAAACACAAAGAAGAGGAAGTGAAGAACCTGGACATAGCAGAGATGATTGTCCAGTCATTGAATTTATAGCAAATACAATCAGTTATAAACAAATCAGAGACAATGGACAATAGAAAAGCGTTAAAAAGCGGGGAGTTTCTCGTAGAAGAAGTCGATGAAAATGATGTTTTTATTCCTGAGGAATTTTCAGAGGAACAGAGGATGATTGCCCAGACGATCAAAGACTTCCTGGTTGCTGAATTATATCCCAACCTCGATCAGATCGATTCTCCGGATATCAACCTGATGAAAACCATATTAAAAAAATCAGGGGAACTGGGCCTTATGGGGATTGCTTTGCCGGAGGAATACAATGGCTTCGGACAAAACTTTGTCACCCAGATGCTTGCTGCTGAAGTGGTTGGAGCAGGGTATTCCTTTTCAGTTGCTTTTATGGCTCATTGTGGGATTGGTACTTTGCCCATCATGTATTATGGGAATGAGGATCAGCGTCAAAGGTACGTGACAAAGCTTGCCACAGGAGAGTTGCTGGGGGCGTACTGCCTTACTGAACCGGGTGCCGGAAGCGATGCCAATTCAGGTAAGACAAATGCGAAACTCTCCGAAGACGGAAAGTTTTATATTTTAAATGGCCAGAAGATGTGGATCACTAATGCAAACTTTGCGGATGTCCAGACAGTTTTTGCCAAGATTGATAATGACCGTGTTTTAAGTGCCTTCATTGTAGAACGAAATTACCCGGGAGTCGTGGTCTCTCCTGATGAGAAAAAGATGGGTATCAAAGGTTCTTCAACGGCGCAGATCTTTTATAACGATGTAAAGGTCCCGGTTGAAAACCTCATCGGGAAAAGGGGAGAGGGCTTCCGGGTGGCATTGAGTATTCTCCATATGGGTCGGATCAAATTGGGGGCCAATGTCCTGGGAGCGGCAAAAAAGGCCATCAATGACTCTGTTCAATATGCCAACGAGAGAAAGCAGTTTGGCGTTCTGATTTCGACTTTTGGTGCAATAAAGCACAAGTTGGCCGAGCAGGTGATCCGAACTTTTGCGCTGGAATCCTCCATTTACCGGGTCAGTAAAGATATCGATCTGTTGATTAAGCAAAATAAAGCAACAGGTCAGGATAAAGGGAGAGCTGCCATTGAAGGGATCAGCCACTATGCAGTCGAAGCTGCTATTTTGAAGGTTTATGGATCGGAAGTTCTTGACTTTGTAATTGACGAAGCGGTACAGATTCATGGCGGCATGGGGTACTCTGCCGAAATGGCAGTTGAGCGCGGATATCGTGATTCAAGAATAAACCGGATTTTTGAAGGAACAAATGAAATTAACCGTTTGCTGGTTGTCGATACCGCCATGAAACGTGCCATGAAGGGTGATTTTAACCTATTCGGTAAAGCTGAGGAGATGATGACCCATTTGGAGGAGGTTGTAGAAAAAGGCTCACCGGATGAAGAATATTTCGACAGAAAGATGAGAACCCTGCGGAATTGTAAGAAGGCAATACTCCTGGCTATCCACGGTGCGTCCGGCAGTTTTGGCCGAACCCTGGTTCAGGAGCAGGAGATTCTCAACAACATCTCGGATATGATCATAGAGTTGTATGTCGCTGAGTCCACCGCACTGAGAGTTAAAAAAATAGAGACCATGAAAGGATCAGAGGCAGCCTTCATTTACAGAAATATCCTCGATGTTCTGGTTTATGATTCGTCCGACAGAATCAGGAAAGCGGGACTTGATGCCATCCATTCATTTGCATCCGGTGAGCAAGCGGAAAGGCTCATTACCGCTGTGAATTCCCTTACCGAAATGAGTGGGGTTAATGTGAAAGAGGCGAGGCGGCGAATTGCAGCCAGACTAATTGAAGAAAACGAATATAAATTTTAATGATAGAAGAGTTATTGAACCGTTTCTGATTCAGGGGTCTTTTCCTGTTTTTGCTTAGGAGTTGCAATATTTACGGTGATGTGATCTTGGTCTTTATCGTATCCTATCGTAATCAGATCATTCAATTTCAGTTTTGTCTTGATGATCTCTTCTGCCAGCTCATCTTCAACATACTTTTGGATAGCCCGCTTAAGGGGGCGGGCTCCAAACTGGGCATCCCATCCTTTCTCTGCAATGAAATCTTTCGCTTCCGGCGTGATCTCAATCGTATATCCCAACGCTTTTACACGATCATAAAGCTGCTTCAGTTCGATGTCGATAATCTTATGGATATCTTCGCGTTCGAGAGCGTTGAAGATGACCACATCATCGATGCGGTTCAAAAACTCGGGAGCAAACGCTTTTTTTAATGCATTCTCGATTACGCTGCGGTTATGCTCATCAGTAGAGGCTTGGCGGGCCGAAGTTGAAAATCCCACTCCCTGACCAAAATCTTTCAGCTGGCGAGAACCGATGTTGGATGTCATGATTACAATGGTATTCTTGAAATCTACCCTACGCCCGAAACTATCGGTTAACACTCCATCGTCAAGTACCTGAAGCAGGAGGTGAAATATATCCGGGTGGGCTTTTTCGATTTCGTCGAGCAAGACAATAGAGTAGGGGCGGCGGCGTATCTTTTCGGTCAGCTGACCTCCCTCTTCGTATCCGACATACCCCGGAGGCGCTCCGATTAAACGGGACACCGCAAACTTTTCCATGTATTCACTCATGTCAATCCGAACCAGTGCTTCTTCGGTATCAAAAAGATACCTGGCTAGCACCTTGGCAAGATGCGTCTTGCCAACTCCGGTGGGCCCAAGGAAAATAAAGGTCCCAATGGGTTTGTTTGGATCTTTAAGGCCTGCACGGTTGCGGCGGATGGCTTTGACGACTTTCCTGATCGCCTCTTCCTGACCGATTATAGAGAGTTCCAGCTCCTCTTCCATGTGAATCAGCCGCTCTCCTTCGTTACGCGCAATTCGTTTGACGGGGATGCCTGTCATCATGGCTACAACCTCAGCTACATTCTCTTCGGCTACAGTCTGGCGGTTAATTTTAGCCTGTTCCTCCCATTTTCGTTTTTCCCTTTCAAGGCTCTCCTGCAATTTTCGTTCGGTATCACGCAGATCTGCAGCCTCCTCAAACTTCTGACTATTGATCGCGTTGACCTTTTGTTTCCTTGTCTCTTCAATTCGGTTTTCAATGTCGATGATCTCCTGAGGAACATTGATATTTGAGATATGCACCCTGGCCCCGGCCTCATCGAGCGCATCAATAGCTTTGTCGGGAAGATACCGGTCAGAGATGTACCGGTTTGTCAGTGTAACACATGCCTGAATAGCATCATCCGTGTATTTCACCAGGTGATGATCTTCATATTTCTCCTTGATATTATTTAAAATTTCAATGGTCTCTTCTGCAGAAGTCGGGTCAACCAGCACCTTCTGGAACCTGCGTTCCAACGCTCCGTCTTTCTCAATATACTGACGGTATTCATCAAGCGTAGTAGCCCCAATGCACTGGAGTTCACCCCGGGAGAGTGCCGGTTTGAACATGTTGGAAGCATCCAGGGATCCGGATGCATTCCCCGCTCCCACAATGGTGTGGATCTCATCAATAAAAAGGATGATATTTGGATTTTTCTCCAGTTCATTTAACACCGCTTTCATACGTTCCTCAAACTGCCCACGGTATTTTGTCCCGGCAACAAGGGAGGCAAGGTCCAGTGAAACTATCCGTTTGTTGAACAGGGCTCTCGAAACCCTGCGGTTGACAATCCGAAGCGCAAGTCCTTCTGCTATAGCAGATTTACCGACACCAGGTTCCCCAATCAAAATGGGATTGTTCTTCTTTCTGCGACTCAGGATCTGAGCGATGCGCTGTAGCTCCCTTTCTCTTCCGACAACTGGATCCAGCCGGTCTTCCTCTGCTGCACGGGTGATATCCCTTCCGAAGTTGTCAAGAACAGGTGTTTTTGATTTCGATTCGGAAGGCCTTTTGGGTGAATTGGTAAAACTTTTTCCGCTCTCTTCAGGTTCCTCTTCATCGTCATCTTTCGGAAGGATATCCTGAGGTTCAAAGGGTTCTTCCTCCTTTACGTTAGTAAGGATGGATTTCAATTCTTCAGATACGGCTCTATAGTTTATTCCATATCCATAGAATGTCTTTGTCACCAGGTTGTTTTCGTCTTTGAGAATGGCCAGCAGGAGATGCTCGGTCCCAATCAACTCGCTGTTGAAAAGTTTTGCTTCCAGGTAGGTGATCTTTAGGGCTCTTTCAGCTTGTTTTATCAGTGGAATGTTGTCCCCCGTTACCGTTTTCTCGGTTTGATTTGCAACGGCAGTCTCAATTCTTTTTCGGATCTCCACCAGATTCAACCCAAGGTTCCGCAGAATCTTGATAGCCAAGCCTTCGCCTTCGCGGATGATTCCCAGCAAGAGATGCTCCAGGCCAATATAATTATTTCCCAACCTGTGCGCTTCTTCTCGGCTATATATCAATACGTCTTTGACGCGTTGTGAAAATTTTGCTTCCATAATATTGTTCAGAATCTTCTACGTGTATTAACGATTTCGATTCACTTTTATTTAGTCTGTGCTTCAAATGTACAAAAATCAAACCATCATCCTAAACCTGAAAAAATGGCTGATCTTTCAAAAATACGATCGAATTCGGAAGGAACTATCGGGAACCTCAATAATTATCAACATTTTCCTGTTCATAATCAGCAAAAAAAGATTATCCGGTATCATGGTTTTCTCAATTAAAATTGGTACCTTCGTAGTGTTAGAATTGATTTCATATCTTCATGATTATCAGATATTTAATTTGTAAATATACATGGGAGAAACCGGAGAAAAGATTGTTCAGGTAAATATTGAGAATCAAATGAAGACGGCCTACATCGATTATTCAATGTCGGTCATTGTTGCCAGGGCATTACCTGATGTCAGGGATGGGTTGAAACCGGTTCATCGAAGAGTTCTTTTTGGCATGTACGAACTGGGCGTCTTTTCGAACAGACCCTTTAAAAAGTCGGCAAGAATCGTTGGGGAGGTGCTTGGCAAATTCCATCCGCATGGAGATACTTCTGTATACGATGCGATGGTCAGGATGGCTCAGGAATGGAGTCTGAGATATACACTGATAGACGGACAAGGGAACTTTGGCTCGATGGATGGTGACAACCCTGCAGCAATGCGATACACCGAGGCCAGGTTAAAAAAGATAGCAGAAGAATTATTGGCCGACCTGGATAAAGAGACCGTCGATTTTAAGCTCAATTTCGATGATTCCCTTCAGGAACCCACTGTGTTGCCATCCAAGATTCCGAACCTCCTGGTTAACGGGGCCTCAGGGATTGCAGTCGGAATGGCTACCAACATGCCTCCTCACAACCTTTCCGAAGTCGTCGATGGAACTCTCGCCTATATTGATAACCGGGAGATCTCCATTGCAGAGCTGATGAAATTTATCAAAGCACCTGATTTTCCAACGGGAGGTGTGATCTATGGGTATGACGGTGTGAGGGAAGCATACGAAACGGGAAGAGGGAAAATCATGATGCGCGGAGAGGCTAAGATTGAGACCGAGGATAATGGGAAAGAACGGATTGTTGTAACATCAGTTCCTTATCAGGTCAACAAAGCTGACATGATTAAAAAAACAGCAGAGCTGGTCAATGAAAAGAAAATTGAAGGAATTACCGACATCCGTGACGAATCAGACCGCACCGGCGTCAGGATTGTATATGAATTAAAAAAGGAGGTCATCACCAATGTTGTTTTGAATAAGCTATACCAGAATACGCCCTTGCAATCTTCTTTCAACGTCAACAACATCGCCCTTGTCAAAGGACGTCCGATGATGCTGAATCTCAAGGATTTGATTGTCCATTATGTCCATCATCGCCACGAGGTTGTGACCCGCCGGACTCAATTTGAATTGAAAGAAGCAGAGAAGCGTGCCCATATTCTGGAAGGATTATTGATTGCGCTGGATAACCTGGATGAAATTATTGCCCTTATCCGTGCCTCTCTTACACCCGATGAAGCCCGGATCGGATTGATGAATCGTTTCAACCTGACAGAAATTCAGGCCAGAGCGATCCTTGATATGAGATTGCAAAGACTTACCGGATTGGAGCGTGAAAAGATCAGGGAAGAATATAATGAACTACTGAAACGAATTGAGAATTACAAACTGATCTTATCTGATGAAGCTTTGCGAATGGGAATCATCAAACAGGAGCTGACAGAGATCAAACAGAAGTACGGGGATGAATCCAGAACTCAAATCGTGTATGCTGCGTCTGATTTCAGGATTGAGGATACCATTGTGGATGAAAATATGGTGATCACCATTTCACATCTCGGATATATCAAACGTACGCCATTGACAGAATACCGTCGCCAGAACAGGGGAGGGAAAGGGCATAAAGGAACGGAAATCAGGGATGAAGATTTCCTTGAACATCTTTTTGTGGCGACAAATCACAATTATCTTCTGCTGTTTACAGAAAAGGGCAAGTGTTTCTGGCTCAGGGTATTTGAGATCCCAGAGGGAAGTAAAACGTCCAAGGGGAGGGCTATCCAAAACCTTCTGAATATTGAAAGCGATGATAAAGTCAGAGCATACATCAACGTTAAAAATCTGAAGGATGAGGAGTATATCAATTCCAATTTTATCATCCTTGCTACAAAAAAAGGCACAATCAAGAAGACCTCCCTGGAAGCATACTCCCGACCACGGCAGAACGGGATTAACGCAATCACCATTAACGAAGGGGATCAACTTCTGGAAGCCCGATTAACAAACGGGGCAGACGAAGTCGTGATGGCTCTTAAATCAGGCCGTGCAATCCGGTTTAACGAAGGGAAAGTGAGACCGATGGGCAGAAATGCAGCTGGTGTCAGAGGCATAAGATTGGCCAGACCTGACGATGAAGTGGTCGGGATGATCTTCATTCGGAAGGATACCCGTTGCGAAATCCTGGTGGTTTCCGAAAATGGGTATGGAAAACGCTCCGATATTGACGATTACCGTGTGACAAACCGGGGTGGGAAAGGAGTTAAAACCATCAACATAACGGAGAAAACGGGTCGGCTTATTGCCATCAAACAGGTAACAGATAATGACGATCTCATGATCATTAACCGATCCGGTATCATCATCCGAATGGCAGTTGCGGATCTAAGGGTGATTGGCAGGGCTACACAGGGTGTCAGACTGATAAAAATAAATGAAGGCGACAGCATTGCGGCTGTTGCGAGAGTAGATGTTGAGGACGAGCCAGGTACAGACCCGCTAACGAATTCTGAAATTGAAAATAATTGATAATAGTTTAACAATCCCAGCATCATTGTTTAAATTTGCACCCGGAAAAAAAAGAACCATTATACTTTTTATTATGAAGAGAATCGCAATCATGATGGGGATGATCCTGATTATTTCCATCACTTTCGGACAAAAGAACGTTCGTCAGACAGCCTCCAATTACTTGAAAGCCGGAAAACTGGATAAAGCGCTTGAAGCCATTAACCAGTGCATCAAAGAGCCAACCACTGCTGAAGATAGCCGTACTTGGTTTATCAGGGGGAATATCTATTTGGAAATTGCTAATTCGACTGATCCAACTTACCAGGCGCTCGATGCTGATCCGATAACCCAGGCTATGGAATCATACAAAAAAGCAATTGAGTTCGATACGAAAAAGGAGTTTTATGAAGACATTTTTGCAAAACTCAACTGGCAGCGGAATAATTTGTACAATCAGGCTGTAGATGCTTACAATAAACAAGACTATGCACTGGCTATGAAATATTTTGCAGGAGCGGCACAAGCCATCTCGGCTGCCAAAGTGGCTGATACAGTGGGGTTATTGAATGCAGCCTATTGCGCCACGCTGGCCAAAGACTATTCAAATGCAAAAAAATTCTACATTGAACTACTAAATAATAAGTATAAGTCAGTTGTTCTATTGATCAGTCTATCTGATATATATAGAATCGAGAAGGACTATACTAATGCCATGAAATATATTGAAATCGCAAAACAGGAATATCCCAGTGATTCAAAAGTTTCTCTTGGAGAAACAAGCATTTATCTTACGTTTGATATGACAGATAAAGCATTGAGCAACCTTCTTGTGTATATCGCTACCGATACGCTAAATTATTCTGTCTATTTTGCTTTAGGTACTATTTACGACAGAATGGCAAATGATTCCACACTTTCTGACACCAATAAATTACCGGCCTTTAACGATGCAATTGCAGCATATAAGAAAACTCTTGAACTAAACCCGGAATATTTTGATGCCTATTATAACATCGGGGCGTTGTGCGTTAATAAAGCAGCACTCATTGATTTGGAAGCAAATAAACTGCCACTGGAAGAATCGGTGTTATTTGAGAAACTCAAAGGGGAGGCTAATTCTTACTTGATCATGGCAGCACCATACCTGGAAAAAGCGATTATGATGCAACCGAATGATTTAAATACATTGCAAACATTACGACAAATTTATGTGAGAACAAACCAAACCGTAAAGCTCAAGGAAATTAATGAAATAATAAGTTCCATATCCCACTAGGGTGGAATAATAAAGGAGGCAATAAAGACCTCCTTTTATTATTTAGCATTTCTACTTTACATAATATTAATTATAAGACAAGTCGTATAAGATTATTTTACAGGAAACAGGATTTGCGTTTCCCATTTGGACGTATCTGGCTCTGTCATAGGATCCGTGATATAGATTTCCCATGGATTCCCAGCAATTTCAAGTTTTCCCTGCGCGATATATTTGTCCAGCGCATGATAAACCTTGAAGGTCTGATCATAAGGTCCGAAATAATCAGCTACCACTACTTTCTGTGCTGGAATCTCTTCTGCCCGAATACGCCCTTTTCCAGGTACGGAATATACCACAGCGATACCCATATCAAAGACGGAAAACATCGTGACTGAATCCCAGGATTGATAAATTGCGAATGGATGTCCAACCGGGGACAGCTTGTTAACTTGAATAAATTTCATCAATTCAGAAAAACCTTTTCCCATCACCTCACCATAATTCTCAGGGCCTGCAGAATCTCTGATTACTAAGACGATCTGGTTTCCCATGTATTTTTCTTCGATCGGAGGCCAGCCTTCGCGTTCCTCAGCAACTTCCTTCAGTTTTATTAGCCCTTTTTCAAAATCAGGTCCCATCATCCGGTCCATAAACAAACCCATATATCGTGCAAACGGATTAAATCCAAGATCCCCCTGATCAGTCCAAATCACAAGCACGGAATCGTTTTTTTCCACGCAGGAAATCGACCCCTTGGAGGCATATTTACCTTCATCAAATGTCAAATCATAGGCAAATAGCTGGCCCGGAACAGCCTCTGTAACAATCAATTCACCCGTCCCAAGCAATTCCCCTTTCCATTTCCAGATCGTTCCGACTTCACAGTCGTTTCCAGACAATTCAAAAAGTGCAGTGGTATCAACCTCTTTCGTCCAGGGAGCCCATAGATCCCATTTTTTAAGATTGCACGTTAGATTGTAAATCAGAGCTTTGCTAGCTCCGATGGTTATGCTTCTCTCGAACTTATACTGCCGAGGAAGTAGAAATGCAATAATGACTAAAACAGCAACAATGATCACCAGCCATAATACAATTTTTCCTAATGTTCTCATATGCAAATAGATTTGTTTCTGTAAAAATAAAGAAAAAGAACCCTGAAATCTAGTTCCTTCTAAAAATAATTCTGAAAAAAGCTACGGACAAGAGAGAGCCTTCTCCTCTCTTGTTGCTCAAGTTTGAAAGTTTTACTTCCAGGTAAAATTGTTCTCTGAAAATGGTCCAGGGGATCGTATTTTGCAGAATAGTACTTAATCCTGGATGCCATAATCTTGGAGTATTCCTTATCCTGATTTATTTCGCTTAAGCTATTCATATTCTATTAAAATTTAAAAATCGTATAATCAGGGTAAAACTACGCCAGTAACATAATGAAAAACAAGTAAATTAAATGAAAAATTAATGCTTAAATAACCAGCTTAACAAATAATTCGGTAAATTTAAGTACTTAATTAAGCTTAAATTTGCTTAAGTAAAAAATATAACGTATATTTGCTTAATTATTCAGTCAAATGGTAGTGAATCGGTTATCGACGGAAGTTTTAGCTCAAATTCCTACGCTACTTCCGGGGATTGAACAGGTGGTCCTGATTCAAACAGATCATGCTTGTACCGCTTTTACCGGAGTTTTACTAAAAAAACGGGAGGATAGTTATTGTACCGAGCCGATAAAAATTGAATCTGGTAGTGAATTTTTCGCAAAGCAGATGCAAGGCACTCTCCACTACCAATGGGTTCAGAAAAACCAGATTCCGTTTGATATTATATCTAATGTAAAAGTTCAATTAACTATATTTAGTGAACTAAAAAACAGTATTTTAATGATTATTGTTCGACATTCTGGATCGGATTTGTCAGATTTACACTTTTTATATTTTAATGAGAACCTGAGCAATTTTCTTATAGATAAGGTAAGTGAGCAGTTTTCTGCACAGCATAAAAATATGGTAGGATTTCTTCTATACCATTCCATAAAAGCATTGTACAGCATTTATTATCAGCAAGAGCAATTGGTTTTAACCTTTAATGATCAGGTTCAGGCGATTATTAAGGAGCGAAATAGTCTGAAAGAAGAAATTGGGAGGATATCCGGAAAAGAAAGGCAAGACGTTTTGAGGATGGCACAACATTATCTTGAAAAGATTTCAGGGGAACTGGGCAAATCTGCGACACTTACCGACTCAGCAAAAACCAGGTTGCGCGATTTTAAAGGTGATTTATTTGAACTGGAAGCTGTTATGCGTGAGGCGATTGCATTTGCAGGAGCGCTTTCTTTTTCCTCGGGAACCTCCCCTATTCTGCTGGCTGATTATCACATACGTTTCCCGGATCCTGCCATGCAGAAGGTTCAGCACGACATCGACGGATTACCTCAAAGATATATCAAGACACACCTGTTGCTCGACAGGCTGGAGCTCGCTGCATCCGGGCTCAAACAGAGAAGAGTCCCACTAACCAGCGCAAAGGTCGGGAAAGAGTTCCCGACTCCAGTTTCTGCACCAGCCATCACGGATGCTCTTAGAAAACACAAAAAACGGATTGTTTCTCTATTTGAGCAATACCCTAAGAAATGGGAGATTATCCGGCATGAATTCCGCCCCATTCAAAATCTATTCTCTGCCCTCCCCGAAACCGAGCAGTTGTCAGCTTAATGAATATTTCTATTTTTGCATTAAACCCCATTACATGAAGATCGCAGTTACCGGCGCTAACGGGCATGTTGGTGCAAATCTTTGCAGGGCTCTCGTAAAAAGCGGACATCAGGTAACAGCGCTGACGCATAATCGCACCTCTGCCATTCGCGATCTCCCAATTGAAATGATTAAGGGGGATTTACTCAACCAGGAATCTTTGCGGAAATTTCTAGCTGGTCAGGAGATTTGCTATCACCTGGCTGCGTTTATCTCCATCAAAGGAGATCCTCATGGAATGGTCTGGAAAATCAATGTGGATGGGACCCGTAATCTCATTGATACCGCACGCGAATCAGGGATTACAAGATTCATCCATTTCAGCAGTATTCATGCGTTTAACCAACATCCGGTGGATTTGCCATTGGATGAGAACCGACCCTTGGTAACCACTGAGGGTTTTGCTTATGACAGGTCAAAAGCTGAAGGGGAACGGATCGTGAAAGCTGCTTCTTCTGACGGATTTGATGCGCTGATTTTAAGTCCGACCGCTATCATCGGTCCGGTTGACCCGGAACCTTCCCTGACCGGCAAGGCCCTGTTGGAACTCTATAACAGACAGATTCCTGCACTGGTTCCCGGTGGATATAACTGGGTTGACGTCAGAGATATCGTTGCAGCAGCAATCAATGCTGTTACCTTGGGACGCAAAGGCGAGAAATATCTTCTTTCTGGAAAATGGTACAGTTTGCTTGATCTTTCACGGATGGTGGCTCACATAACCGGGAAGCAAACCCCTCAGGCAGTCATGCCTATGTGGCTGGCACGAATTGGATTACCTTTTATAACACTCTTTAGCCGGATTACAGGGGCAGAACCCTTATACACAGCAGAATCCCTCCAAATTGTAGCGGAGGGAAACCGGCAGATAATGAATGAGAAAGCCAGGCGGGAACTCAATTTTCATCCCCGTGATCTGGAGACTACTATCAGGGACGCTTTTACCTGGTTCAAAGAGAATAACTATATTCAATAAAACCTTAAACGGATGAAGGATTCCACATTTTACTTTCTGGTCTATGTGGGGATTGCGATTGCCCTGGTGATTTTTCCTTTCGTGTTGCGGATTGTCGCACCATATGGTCGTCACACTACTAGGAAGTGGGGCGTTCTGATTAACAACCGGGTCGGCTGGATCATCATGGAATCCCCTGCGCTGCTTGTTTTCTCCGGGTTTTTCCTGTTTGGGTCGGAGAAACATAATCTGGTTACCTGGCTTTTCTTCGGTTTATGGGTTTTCCATTATATAAACCGGACGCTGATCTTTCCTTTTCGTTTACGGACAAAGGGAAAGCAGATGCCACTTGCGATTGTTTTCTTGGCATTGGGATTCAATTTTGTAAATGGATTTATCAACGGTTACTATCTGGGGTCGCTTGCTACCATGTATTCCCTCTCCTGGCTTACCGATCCCAGGTTTATCTGTGGAATTATTATGTTTCTTGGGGGGATGTTAATCAACTGGCAATCGGATGATATCCTGATCCATCTTCGAAAACCAGGAGAGACAGGGTACTTGATCCCTCAGCAGGGCTTTTTCCGTTTTGTGTCATGTCCGAATCATTTTGGCGAGATAGTTGAGTGGTTTGGCTTTGCCATGATGACCTGGAGCACGCCTGCCCTGGCATTTGCAATATGGACGCTTGTAAACCTTATGCCTCGAGCCATTCATCATCACAGATGGTATAAAGCGACCTTTTCCGATTATCCGGAGAAGCGCAAAGCTCTTATTCCATACCTATTATAAAGCCTGATTTTTCCCCTATTCAGTGCAATAATTTTTCGGATTTCCCGTATGTTTGTATTCAGCGGAGATTTCCAGAATCATTTAAAATCAGATATGAACAAAGCAAATTTTTTATTTATCATGTTAGCCGTAACTGGCATTATCTTTTTTTCTTCCTGCGCAAAAAGTGATGACAACCAAGGACCAACTGACAAAAACCCAATCCTGAACTTTACAGCAGGAGCCGGATATGTTTCCGGGAATATAACTCTCAATACCGGAGAGCAGTTCAAAGTCGGCATCAATGCATTTGCCAATGCAAATACCGTGGCAAAACTGATCAGTCTTACCATCACACGGGTATTCAATAACAAACCCGATATTGTACTTGATTCGACAATGAATACCAGTAGCTTTACCTTTGATTTCTTTGGTATAGCCAACGGCGAAGTCGGACAGGAGAACTGGATATTTGTCATCAAGGATAAAGACAGTTTAACAACGGAAAAGAGCTTTCTAATCACGACACAAAGTACTGTCGGACCTATTACAAATTATACGCAGAAAATTCTGGGCGCTCAGCAAAACAGTATTGGAGGTTTCTTCGCCTCCAGCGATGGTACCATCTATTCGCTCGCAGATGCTAAAGTGAATGCATCAAAGATTGACTGGATGTATTTCTTTGATTTTACCAACCAGGCTACCTTGGCCGCTCCTGATGATCCGGATGCGGCAACGGTTTTTACAGATCCTACAAATGGGCTCCAGACATGGTCCGTTAAAAATGCCACCAGATTTAAAAAAGTAACCGATCCGGTTGATTGGAATGCGATTGTTGATGATAGTGAGATCATTTTATTGACGCAGTCGGGTGTCATTGAATCGAAGGGGAATCAACTTGCCATTGGGGATATTTTGGCTTTTATTACAACTGCCGGGGAAAAGGGATTGATAAAAATCGTTGCCATTGTTGGCGAAGATGATGGAACCATTGAAATATCAGTGAAAGTCCAGGAATAGTTTTCAATGTAACACAGAAAAAGGGCAATGATTATCACATTGCCCTTTTTTCTTGAATACTTTCTTAAAGCCGGGATGGGAACTCTGTCTGGCCGACAGAATTCCCATCCTGCATCCCGACGACCGTGATCGCCTGGAGAGTCAAGCTACGGTTATTGAAGCTGGTGAAATCTCCGGGTTACCCCTTCCCTCTCATCCCTGATTCCTCCTTAGCTACCCAAAAGTAACTTTGCTGGATACACCGTTAATTATGAAACCTGAGAATCTAGTGAATCTTGCGGATCCACTTTTGTCCAGGCTTGGGCCGAGAGTGCGGTCCCCTTGCGGTTCCTGCTTTCACCAACCCAAATTTTCAACGGGCCTTTTATCCCTTGCTTGAGAAACCAAATATACACAAGTGAGGAAGTGATTGTCAATTATTTTAAAAAAAATGTATTCACACAAAATACACAGCGAGTATCAACAAAATGTTAATAAATCAGGATAAATAAAGCTTTGGAAAATAGAAAGATAGAAATTAAAAAAATGGAGGTGTTAATAATTTGTTAATAACATGTTCATTTCTCGATCGAGACCGTCAGTCCACGGGTACTCATTTCATGATGCATTGGTTTAAGCTCCAAGAAATCGCCGGATCTTACCGGGCACTTCCCTTTGTAGTGAGCAATCCAGGCGCATTGTTCTGCCTGCATCGAATCATGTTGGCACACCTCAACAAGCGTTTCGATAACAAAGTCAAAGGAGTTAACTTCATCGTTGTACAGGATCAGTTGATTGGGCTCTCTTACCTGATCATCTTGATGTTCAACTGGTTTGACTTTTTCTCTGACCATTTTAAAAGATTCTGTCTGGCAATGATACAAATTTTTCAGGATCAAATCGTATTTTTGGCTCACTATTTTGAATCTATGGAATTTAACGCCTTTATCGAGAATGTAAGTAGTGCTCTTACACGGCCTTTACCAGGTCGGAGTTCCCAGCTGAAAATGTCGTCCATGAGGCGGATACTTGAATTGGCAGGATCAATAAATCCAGTAAATCCCACATATAGTAGTGTACTGATCCTATTATATCCTTTTGAAGGTGATATATTTACAGTGTTCATGAAACGTCCTGATTATGGTGGGGTTCATTCCGGCCAGATCAGTTTACCCGGCGGCAAATATGAACCCGCAGACGGAGACCTTAAAACTACTGCGTTAAGAGAATCTCAGGAAGAGATTGGGATTTTTCCAAAAGATGTCAGAATAATCGGAAAGCTTACGGATCTGTACATCCCTCCAAGTCGATACCTGGTTACACCATATGTAGGATGGGCTCCCCAACGACCAGCTTTCGTCAGGGACCCAAAGGAAGTTGATGAGATTATCGAAATCAGAATCAACGTACTCTTTAAGGATGAAACAATTTCAGTCAGAAAAATAAAGCTTCCTTTAGGCATGCACATCAAAGCCCCTGCATTTGTAGTAAACAAACAGGTAATCTGGGGGGCTACAGCAATGATTCTGAGTGAATTTTGGGATGTGATTCGGGGCTTACTCTGAGTTTTTCAAGCGGATCTCATGTGTGATTTTACAGGAATTTTTAAGCATTGCATTGACCCCGCAATAATTCTCGCTTGATAGTTCTACTGCGCGCTTTATTTTTTCCAGAACAGTCTGGTTCTCTTCAAAATTAGTTCCGGAAACTTCGAAAATGATATGAACTTTGTGGTAATACTTCGGATGATTTTCCGACAACTCTCAATTTATGATGATTTTCAGGCCGGCAAATTCCACCCTTTTTTTTGTTAAGATAGAAACTACATCCATGCCTGTACATCCTGCCAAAGAGCTAAGTACCATTGGTTTAGGTCGCGGGCCAAACCCCGTTCCACCATGCTGCGGGGATGTATCCATTTTCACATGGAATCCATCAATATTCGCTTCAAAGGCCAAATGTCCCATCCATCTGGTTTCAACCACTTCAATCATAGAGAAAATTTAATTTATACTTTTCCGGTTTTGTTGCCGACCGAAGCAGAATGATCCAGGAATCCTTCCCGTCTGCCAGGAATTGATCCGGGCTCCGGAAGAAGAAGAGAATACATACGCTTTCCCATCCTGAACATAATCGATGGCATCTGTTGTATATACAGAGCCATCAACCGGGTGGATAGCTAAACCATAAAAAAGTCTTCCATCCGAAGGTATAAATGGCTGGGAAGGAAGAGCAGAAGAGGTCACAGCCATCTGGAAAATTCCGTTTTTCAAGAAATAAAGGGTATCTCCCGAAGGATTAATTGATAGCTTGCTGGGAATCTCTACTGTCCCACCAAATGGAAATGCTTTTTCTACTTCACGAAGGTCTGGGTTAACCCTGATCAGGACTGGAGGTTCATACCCATCCCAACCACCAGAACACAAAATCCATAATTTCAGTTTCTTATCGATGACAATCCCCATAGGTTCCTTCCCGGTTTGGATACTATCAACGATTTTATCTTCCTTGGTGTTAATGATCATCAATTTCGCCTTTCTCTTGGAATTTGGTTCATTGAAGGAGCCCATGCAAGTCACGAACATGTATTGCTGGTATTTGACCATCCCTTCCGTCCATTCAGGGGTTTTAATGGTATTGATCACAGTGAGGGTGTTCAAATCTACCACGGAAATATCTTTGTGAAGGTTTGTCACATATGCTTTATTGGAATCAACAAACTCGATATATCGAGGGGAATTGAAACCTTCGATGCTTTTTATGGACTTGAAATCTTCCAGATTAACTACTTCCACTCTATTGGAGTTGTTAACAACAATGAATGCCTTGTCCATGAATATCTTCATCGATTGGGCAACATCCCCAAGCGGACGATTATTCGCCAATTGATAGATATCCTGTTCTACAAACCCTGTTTTGGAGTTGACGAATGTAACGGACGCGTTTCCCCAATTAAAATTGCCTTCGTTGACAATAAAAAAGCCGTCCCGGTAAGTACTGGTATCCCCGGGAGGTGGAGGATCAGGTGGTTCTTTTTGTTCCCGTATAGGATCTTTTGAACAGGCAAAAAGAATGAATGAAATAAGCAGAATGGAAGAATAGAGAACGATTGAAAAAATTCTGTTGCGGTAAGGAGAATCATTCACAGACGCCTGTTTAATAACTATTCATTGACCTGATTTACTAGTAAAATTGCCTCTGATCGTGAATACATAATTTCTTCCCGGCATTGGACGATTGGCAATAGATTGGTAATCCAGGTCAAATATATTGTTTATTTCGAGTTGTAAAGATAGGATAAATTTATTCAATTGTATTTTTTTCCCCAAAAAAGATATTCGACATGTTATAACCAGGCATGTAAGTCAGGTTATCCTTTCCGGTATACCTTCTGCTGATGTAGTTGAAAATATAAGAAAAATAGAAGTTATTCCTTGAAAACCTAACGGATGCATTTGCTGTATTACGGGGAGTATATATCAGTTGTTTCCCAATAGATGCATCATCGGGGGTGAACTGTTTTTCATAAGTTGATTTGCAATAATTGTAGGTGAAATTCAGGTCAATTGAACTTTTCCCAATAAGAATATTTGAATTGATCCCCGATTCTATTCCTCTTGAAAGGACTTCACTTATATTCTCCGGGATCCATATAGAGCTGCTGGTAGAGGAAGGAGACCAAACGATCATGTCTTTCAGAAAGATATAGTAACCGGTAATTTCCGCTTCAATGAAGAAAGTTTTGCCGTGGTTCAGCCAGTTCCAGGTAATATCCCCTTCGGCGCTGTAACTGATCTCCGGAAGAAGGTTTGGATTTCCCCATGTATCCCAGTAAAGATCATTCAAAGAGGGGTACCTGTAATTCCGTGAAATGTTCCCGGAAAAGGAAACGTTGGTTTTTGCAAAGGGTTTGTATTCAACTCCAATGGCAGGAATAAATGGCATGAGGAGTCCATCTACAACTTCTTCCCTGGCGATGCATGACAGTGTAATTTTCTTTGATGGAGTAAAAATAATTTCCGCGAAACCTGCCAGGACAGATCTTCTTTTCTGACTGGAATAGGCATCGGAATTGACCCAATCGTAGGTATAATCGATGCCCGGTTTAATAAGCAGATTCGAAAATCCATTGTAGGTAATTCTGAACTGGTTGAGAAATGAATTATACTGATGCTCTGCATTAATCAGGCTGTCATCAATGTATTGCATATATGCATCAACTACACCTGATCTCATGGAAATATTGAAAGTCCTGGCAACGTACTTGTACTCCAACACACTTTTCAAAGATTTATCCTTCTGGGTTTCATTGTGTTGAGGATTAATATTTGTGTTCAACGGAGGGATATCCCGGTAAGAAAAGTTATACCAGATTCTGGCAATGATCATGTGACTATTCCTTACTTTCGCAAACAGATCCTCTGAAAAACCGTACTGAAGATATGAGCCGTTGATTAGTCGCATCACACTGTCGGCATAGTCGTTATAAAATGGGAAGTCATTTGCTCCTGCTCCGAAGTTTAATTTCGTGAGAGATTGAATTTTATTATTCCCAAGGGCAATAGTAAGATCAGTCGATTTACTTTGAAAACTTCCAAATGTTTGGGCAAGGGTGATATTTGCACTGTTGGTCCAATCGGGGCTAGAAGTAAGGTTGATTATCCCTCCGAAAGCGCCGCTGGTTCGGGTGATCCCTGCTGCTCCATACAGGATCTCGATGCCGTCAAACTGTGAGACCGGAACCTGCGAAAGGTCGATCTGGCCCAACATCGGAGAATTTATATTGATCCCGTTCCATTCCACTTGAGTATGATGCGCTGTCGTTCCCCTGAAAGATGGCGTAGCAAGGTTATTGTTCCCATAGGATTTTACGAAAATGGTAGAATATTGAGAAAGAATGGTACTCAGGTTCGCTTCCATCCTGGGAATCAGAATGGTAGAGTCCATTCTCACCCGTTTAAATCCAATGTTATTGACCTGAAAACCCGCTTTAATTTCGACCTCTTGTAATCTGACAGTATCGTTTAATGTCTGGCTAATGGACTGATTACAAATAGCCAATAAAAAAAATAGAACTGGGATCTCCGAACAATGTTTACCGATTCCCCTCAATGTATATCCGGTTTCACAAGAAACTATAATTTAATAACTTTGATGGCTGATGACATGCCATCCTCAAGCGTAAAATTAATAAAATAGATTCCTGCAGGATATTCACTCATGTCAACATCCAGCGATTTCTGAGAAACCTGATTCCTGATCAAGAGTGTGCCATAGGAATCAAAAAGAGCAAACTTTATAGGGGAGGACATAAGGTTTTGAAGGTGAAGGGTATGTCGGACAGGATTAGGATAAACAATGACAGGATTGGTATTATCCTGGTCATTAATGGTTATAGCGGATAGGTGAATAATTCCCACAGCATCCAGGTCCAATCCACAGGTATTGAATGGAGTTGGCCAGGGATCGTTGATAATATGACCCTGGCTATCAAAAGACTGGTATCCCGGGAGAATACAACCACCTACATCGATGATCCGTATTGAAGTAACTGTATTCAAATTGATCCCGGTACTGTCGGTAAGGTCAGACAGATCGAATGGTGTACCAAAAAAGACCCGGTATTTCCCTGCAAAATTGTGAATCTTGGTTGCATCAATTGTTCCGAAGGTTGGGACCTGCGGAGATTCAGGTGTCAGAGAGACAGCGGGAAAGCGAACAAAATGCTGACCGTCAGAACTCACTTCCACAAACCCAAGCTCCAGAAATGAATTATCGAACGCATTCTCAAACACAGCAAAATCAGGTCCCGGACCATTATAAACCTGTCCATTGAGTTGGAGTGTGGCTACTCCCCTATCCCCCAGACTTACCACAAAGTTATCGGGAGGCCCGGTTGCATCTGCAGCCATTCCATAGGATGCTTTGTTCGAGCCCTGATACATAACCGTAGTATCAACAAAATTCACATATCCTCTTTCCACCGTACATTGAGATGCCCAGTCAATGAATGCGGTACTGTCCATATACATAGCCGTTGTTCCCGGTTGTCCGGCCGGAGGGGGAAACTGGCCCAGTGTGATTGAGCCAAATGCAACCTGTAAAACAAACAGAATAGATACTTTTCGCATAAATTCAAGCCAATTTAAAAGAAAAAACCGTTATTTCTTGATAAACTTGGCAGAGAGTGATTTACTACCCGCTTTGGCAGTCAGGAAATACAAGCCCGAAGGGAAATCAGAGCAGTTGATCCAGGTCCCTTTCCGGATATCTCCCGGAAATTCTTTGTAAATCGTTCTTCCCGTAATATCCATGATGGCAATCTCGCTAACCTGAGCATCACCGGTGTATTTCACGCGGAGACTATTTTCAACAGGGTTAGGATAAAGTGCAAGGTATCCTTCCCCTGAAGTCGGCTCATCAATATTCACAGGGGTCCTGTAATCAATGCCAATGGCATCTGTATTAAACCCAGTGATAAAGGATGTGACAGAATCGCCAAGAGTGGTTCCCACAACATCGATTCCAAAACTGATCCGGTTCCCGACGTTGGTGTATAACAAATCATTTACATAATCGGCATCGTAAGAGGTATAATAAATGTGGTTGACAGAACCAGGATCAGGAAAAATGGTCGTATCTGCAATTTGCTTGGTTTCCATGTTAAATGAACCGATGCCGTTGTTTAAAGTCAGGTAGAGCATAGGTTCAATCACCCCACTGTTCTTCAAACCGGATCCATTCCCTACTCGCAGGTTTAGAATATAATTTGTATAGGTAAGAGAATAGGTACTATAAGCTGTGACGCTGCCTACATCAGGATTACCATAGGGTGTTTCATTCACGGAGAAAAACACTCCACCGTAATTATAGAGGTCACTGATTCCCACTGCATTTGGACCGAAATTAATTTCCCTTGAAAGGGTCCAGGTATTAAAGTTAATCACGGCGAGCTTCCCTTCGGAGCTCAGGTATCCTCCATTTACTGCCACATAGACTGAATCTTTCGTATCGAGAATTCCCTTGCAATCCCCAGAGATGTTCTGGATTCGTGCAATCAGAGCAAGATCTTCTGCATTCAGGACTTCCACGAAGAACCGGACGACGGGGAATTGTTTTGATACAATCAGCCTGTTGTTGAAAACATGTAACCGGCTCAAGCCAGAATCGGCAACTGAACCTAACCGTTGCAGGGTGTTGGCGTCATACATCACGATGCTATCCTGTGCGGCAACGTAAATACGCTGATTCGCTATAACCACATCCTGAACTGATTGGGTCTTGATTACGTCAAAAACCGAAGTGGATCCGGTGGAAGGGTCATATGTTTGCACGGTTACATAATCAATGAAAGGCGGCGTTGCTTCGTATTGGTTTCCGTTTGCAACAATTACCTGTTCAACCCATTCAGATTTCTGGGAGTAACTAAATAATGGCAGGATAGACAAGACCACCACGCATGTCAAGAGAAAGTTTACTTTTTTGATATATATCATTTATTTGTTAATCAAAGGATTAAATTCTCAATTCTTTGTAATGATAGTCAACAAAGATAAACATTTTTCCGATTTGTATTCCGTTTATTTTTTATAAATTTACCATCCAAATCCACGGCCAATGAGTAGCCTTCTAAAAGCCCTCCTTTTCTTTCTGGTACTCAGTATTTCATTGCCGGTTTACACTTCTTGCTCAGGTTCCAGAAAAAACGTGTGCAGCGCAAACAGCACATCCAAGAAAAGAACGCTGAAAAAGAACCGGAGTAATTATGGTCTGAAATACGGGGTTAAAACAAGCCCGACAAATAAGAATTATGTGATCAGAAACCGGAATAAATAACTATTTTGCGACTCCATTTTTGTATTTTGTCACTTTTACAACCTTCCCGGTTTCATCATATTCAGTCCAAGATCCGTCCTTGATCCCGTTCACATAAAATCCGGTAATTTTCAATTTCCCATTCCGGTAATATTCTTTGTAATTGCCTTCCAGATTGTTATTAACATAGTTGGAAACGGATGAAGTTGTATCGTTATCGTAGAAATTCCTTTGCGATCCTTCAAATTGCCCGTTCTGGTAGTTATATATCGCTATCAAACGTCCATCCCGACTGAACCATCTTGATGGGCCATGCTTCTGATTGTTCAGGTAAAAGGCCTCTTCCTGTATTTTTCCGTTATCATAATAACTGCGATATAACCCGTCAAGCATACCATCACGGAATCGTTGTTCTTTTAAAAGCTGGGAGCTGAACGGGCTATAATTAAAGACTAACCCATCCAACTTATTGTTTTTATAATGCTCCACGTTTGTGATTTTCCCTTTTTTATCGAATTGCAACGTGAGTCCTGCCTGTTGTCCGTTGCTGAACGTCTCCACTTTAAAGATCATGTTGTCAGAAAGGTAAGTTTCCCAGATTCCATCCTTCAACCCATTTGCGTAGTTTCCCATATAGGTAAATTCCCCGCTTCGCTCGACCCAATAACCCATTTTGAGCCCTCGCTCGTTTAGCTGATTTGTAAGTTCTCTTCCTCCTGCAGGATTTTTGACCTGAGAAAAGCTGGTATAGGAGAACAGCAGGCACGAAATAAATGCCAAATTGAAGATGATTTTCATACTAAAGATTTTTGAGGCAAAGGTAACAATAGGATAGAAATTATAAAGCAACTTCCCCGTGCAAGTCAAAGTATCCCGCTTCACAGATCTTCGCATAGCAGAATTCACCGGGGTTTAGGGTTTCCCCCCGGTTGTGGATCACTATCTCCTGGTCTACCTCGGGTGAATCAGCTTCGGTTCGTCCAATCCAATACTCCTCTTCTTTCGCATCGATAATGACTTTCATGATCTGTCCTATTTTACTCTGGTTTAATTGGAGTGAGATCTCCTCCTGGATCTTCATCAGCGTTGCAAGACGCTTCTGCTTAATGTGACTGGGAATATTGTCCTTTCCCAGGGCAGCTGCGGTTCCCTCCTCATTTGAATAGGCAAATGCACCTAGCCTATCAAAGCGGGATTCCTTAATAAACTTACAGAGGTCTTCAAAATCCTGTTCCGTTTCTCCGGGATATCCTGTGATGAAGGTTGTCCGAATGGCGATACCGGGAACTCTAGACCGGATGGTCTCTATCAACGCCTTGGTTTTATCTCCGTTCATCCCGCGCTTCATGGATCTGAGAATGTGGCTACTGATATGCTGAAGCGGAATATCAATATAGTTACAAATGTTGGGAACATCTTTCATCACCTCCAGGACTTCTATTGGAAAAGCATGTGGGTAGGTATAATGAAGCCTGATCCATTCAACCCCTTTCACGTTTGATAGTCTGCGCAAAAGTTCTGCCAGTTTTCTCCGCCCATAAATATCGACTCCGTAGAAGGTGGTATCCTGAGAAATGACAAGAAGTTCCTTAACACCTTTTGCAGCCAGCATCGAGGTTTCCCTGATGACCTCATCCATGGGTTTGGACCTATGAGGTCCCCGGATCATTGGAATAGCACAAAAGGAACATCTCCTGTCACACCCCTCGGCGATTTTCAGGTAAGCATAATGGCCCGGGGAAGTCAAATGCCTTTCCCCCAAAAGGTTTTGGCAATATTCTCCTCCCAGATCACTGAGTATTTTCTGAAGTTCGTGAACCCCGTAAATTCCATCGGCTTCCGGAATTTCCTGTTTCAGTTCTGCCCGGTAGCGTTCAGTCAGGCAGCCCATGAGGAGAAGCCTATGAATTTTCCCAGCTTTTTTTGCCGCAACGAAATGAAGGATAACGTCGATTGATTCCTTTTTTGCATCTCCGATGAAGCCACAGGTATTGATTATGACCGAATCCAGATTTGTTTCACTCTCCGGCTCAAAAACAACATCGAACTGACTGAATTCCAGTTGTTTCATGAGCACCTCCGTGTCGACCAGGTTTTTGGCGCATCCCAGTGACACCATCCCGATTTTCTTCTTGCGCCGCGTATTCACAAATGGTTAGTTGAAAAGGCTATCGACGAACTCAATGCGGTTAAAAAGTTGAAGATCTTCCATTTTTTCTCCGATGCCGATATATTTTACAGGAATTTTGAACTGGTCGGAAATTCCAAGAACAACACCTCCTTTGGCTGTTCCATCCAGTTTTGTCAGGGCCAAAGCATTTACCTCCGTTGCTGAGATAAACTGTCTAGCCTGTTCAAAAGCATTTTGTCCGGTTGATGCGTCCAGGATCAAGAGAACTTCATGCGGACCTTCCGGAACAAGTTTTTGGATCACTTTCCTGATTTTGGAGAGTTCATTCATCAGGTTGACTTTGTTGTGCAACCGTCCGGCCGTGTCAATAATCACTATATCCATTCCCTTAGCAATGGCTGACTTTACACAATCAAACGCCACTGAGGCAGGATCTGTCCCCATTCCATGCATTATGACAGGTACCCCTACCCGATCAGCCCAAATGGTCAACTGATCTATTGCGGCAGCACGGAATGTATCTGCAGCTCCAAGGATCACGGTTTTTCCAGCTTGCCTGAACTGCCAGGCAAGTTTCCCTATGGTTGTCGTTTTCCCGACGCCATTCACACCGACTACCAGGATGACATAGGGCTTTTTTTGATCCGACGGGAAAAATCCGTTACTCTCTTTCGGGTTGGTTTCCTGAAGAAGTGCGACGATTTCTTCTTTCAGGATCTGGTTCAACTCATTTGTCCCCAGATATTTATCGGAAGCAACCCGTTTTTGAATCCGGTCAATAATCCGCAACGTAGTCTCGACACCAACATCCGAAGAAACGAGCACTTCTTCGAGGTTATCCAGCACTTCATCATCCACTTTTGATTTGCCGATAACCGCTTTGGAAATTTTAGAAAACAGCGAAGCTTTTGTCTTTTCGAGGCCCTTGTCAAGGTTCTCTTTTTTTTCTCCGGAAAAGATCTTTTTCGTCGAGAGAAACATCCAATTAATTCTCTTTCCCTGCCAGATAATCTTTGATTTTATCATTGGCAACCATTGACGCTTTGAACGAATAGGCACCAGTTTTGGGAGATTTAACCATTTTGATAACCTTGGTGATATCCTTTGAAGTGGCTCCTTTAAATGTTGCAACTACTTTCTTTGCCATGACCTATTGTGTATTATTTAATTTCTTTGTGAACCGTCACTTTTTTGAGGTACGGGTTGTACTTTTTAATTTCCAGCCGTTCGGGTGTGTTTTTCTTATTTTTTGTGGTGATGTACCTCGACATGCCAGGAACGCTGCTGTTTTTCTGTTCGGTACACTCCAGAATCACCTGAATCCGCTGATCTTTACTCTTTTTTGCCATTGTTACTTCCTCACTATTTTTAGGCGTGCAAAATTAAAAATTTTCCGGATAACTTCAAAAGAATCCTTAAAAATCTTTATTTTAGAAGGCCAGACCTATTTATATCTTATGATCCTTACAGAAATCTTTGACAACATCGGGATTTTATCACTGAATCATCCTGAGAAACTGAACGCAATCTCGCATTCCCTAGTGAGGGAGTTTGCCGAGAGCCTGGAAACATTCCGGAAAAAGCAGATCAAAGTTGTCATCATCAAAGCCGAACCAAACAAAAGCAATGTTTGGTCGGCCGGACATGATGTGGCCGAGTTGCCTCTAGACCATGGTGATCCATTGGATTATTTTGATCAGCTTGAGGTCCTTCTCCGAGCCATCCAGCGATATCCCGGTCCGGTCATTGCCCAGGTCCATGGCAGTGTATGGGGTGGAGCTTGTGATCTGATTATGACCTGTGACATTGTTATCGGGGATCCTACCTGCACTTTTGCGATCACGCCTGCCAAAATTGGATTACCTTACAACGCCTCCGGAATTGCTCATTTTCTGAGCAGATTAGGCATCAATCAAGCCAAGGAGATGTTTTTTACCGCGCAACCAATCAATGCTGAGCTTTCAGATAAATGGGGCATTGTAAACCATGTAGTTCCTGAGGAACAGCTGGAGGTATTTGTACTGGAAATGGCCAGGAGAATGACTTCACTTTCTTCTCAGGCGATCGCAGTTATCAAAGAGCAATTTCGGATTCTAGCCGGGACTCAGGCTATCAGTGCGGAGGTTTTTGAACGGATTGAAGGATTACGAAAGAAAGTTTGGGAAAGCGGGGATTACACTGAAGGCATCAGGGCATTTTTAGAAAAAAGAAAGCCCGAATTCAAAGGGGATTAGACATATGAAATGGGATTCCTATCTCCGCAGTTACCAGGCATATCTGCAACTGGAGAAATCTTTATCGCCCAATACCGTGGAAGCTTACCTTCACGATGTAAAGATGCTTGTTCAATATCTTGAAATATCGGGCAACGATCTCCTGCCTTCTACCGTTAAATTACATCATCTTCAATCATTTCTGAAATGGGTCACGGAGCTGGGAATGACGGCGCGGACTCAGGCCAGGGTTATTTCAGGAATAAAATCTTTTTACAAATACCTTCAACTGGAAAATCTTGTACAAAAGGATCCGTCTGAGCTTCTGGAGTCCCCAAAGGTTGGTCGAAAGCTTCCGGTGGTATTGAATATTTCAGAAATAGATACATTAATCGGGGTCATTGACTTGAGTAAACCCGAGGGTGAGCGCAACAAGGCCATTCTGGAAACGCTGTACGGATGCGGATTACGGGTATCCGAACTGGTTGACCTGAAGATCTCCTGCCTTCGTTTTAATGAAGGATTCATCCGGGTTATCGGCAAGGGGAACAAAGAACGGTTGGTGCCGGTGGGACAGTCCGCTCAGAAGCAAATTCGCATATACCTGGATTCGGTCAGGCGTCTTCAACCGATCAAACGGGGCTACGAGGATTTTCTTTTCCTGAACCGCCGCGGATCGAAGCTAACACGGGCAATGATCTTCAACATAATCAAAGAGTTGGCTGAAAAAGCAGGGATCAAAAAGAACATCAGTCCGCATACATTTCGTCACTCTTTCGCCACTCATCTGGTGGAAGGTGGTGCAGATCTCCGGGCAGTTCAGGAGATGCTCGGGCATGAGTCGATAACTACTACCGAGATATATACTCATCTGGACCGGGAGTACTTAAGGAGTACAATCATCCAATATCACCCGAGGGGGTAAATTATTTAAAAGGAGAATCGGGTTCTTTCGCCATGTGGTTGTAAACCATCCTATCCAGCAGTTTCGGGAAAATCTTATTCAGAAGAACGGTCATTTTCCCTTGAGTAGTAAGTGTAAGTCTGTGTTTCCGTTTTTCGATGGCGTTGCAGATATGCATAGCTACCTCTTCGGCCGACATCATCTTAGCTTCATCCCTGGGGGATTCGCCTTGCTGACTACCATCCTTAGCCAATGATGTATTCCGGATATTTGAAGTGGTAAAACCGGGACAAGCGATGAGTACATGGAGACCTTTTTTCATATTCTCAATCCGCACAACTTCCAGAAATCCCTGCATCGCAAACTTGGATGCCGAATAACCGGCTCTTCCCGGTAATCCTTTGTAGCCCGCTACGGAAGAGACTCCCACAAGTGAACCTCCTGTTTCAAGCAGGTGAGGCAAAGCATATTTTGTGCAGTAAACAGTTCCCCAGAAATTTGTATTCATCACCTTTTTCATTACGTCAAGGTCCACTTCTTCAAACAGGGCTCTCATGGAGATCCCGGCATTGTTGATTAGGACATCAATCCGGCCAAAATGATTCACTGTCGAGCTGACCAGGTTTTTGCAATCTTCTTCTTTTGATACATCTGTCAAGACTGTTATCACTTCTGTTCCGGTAATCCCTAATTTTTCGCTGTTCACTGTTAACTGTTCCCTGTTCCTTGCTGCCAGCGAGAGCCTGGCTCCTCTCCTGGCACACTCAAACGCAAGCGCTTGTCCTATACCCGAGGAGGCCCCGGTGATGATTACGATCTTGTCTTTCATAATAAATCGTGAAATGGTGAAATGGCGAAATTAAGAAATTTAAGAAATTGGGAAATTAGGTAATTATGGGAAGCAATGATTTTGTATTTTCGTCACATAATCCTCTTCTATGACTGAACGGGAACTCTTCTACAGGTATCTGGGATTGCCATCTTTCACTCCGATGGGACTGGAGATTGAACATGCCGAGGGGATTTATCTCACGGATAAAACCGGGAAAAGTTACATTGACCTCGTTTCAGGAATCTCGGTTAGCAACATTGGCCATCGCCATCCAAAAGTTCTGGATGCCATCCGGGATCAACTGGAAAAATACCTTTATCTCAACGTATACGGAGAATTTATTCAATCTCCACAGGTCCAACTTGCCAAAAGGCTAGTGGATCTTATGCCTGCCCCGCTTGAATCCGTCTTCTTTGTAAATTCTGGCAGCGAGGCCATCGAAGGAGCTTTGAAGCTGGCTAAAAGGTACACCGGTCGCAGCGAGGTCATCGCATTTTATAATGCCTATCATGGTTCCACCCAGGGAGCTTTAAGTATTCTGGGGAACGAGGTGATGAAACATCCTTTCAGGCCTCTAATACCAGATATCAGGTTCCTGAGATTCAATAACTTTCCTGACCTGGAGCAGATCTCGGAAAAAACAGCATGTGTTGTGGCGGAGACAATCCAGGCAGAAGCCGGCCTGATCCTTCCGGTTGACAGTTATCTTTTTCAACTCAGAAAAAGATGTTCTGACACTGGAACTCTCCTCATCGTGGATGATGTTCAGATGGGTTTCGGGCGCACCGGAAAGCTATTCTCCTTTGAGCACTATGGCATTGTGCCTGATATTCTTGTGCTTGCAAAGGCTTTTGGAGCAGGCATGCCACTGGGTGCTTTTATCGCCCCCAAAAAGGTCATGGACACCCTGGCATTCGATCCGGAATTGGGCCACATCACCACCTTTGGAGGACACCCGGTAAGTTGTGCAGCTGCGCTGGCAGGTTTAGAGGTGCTCTGTTCCGGAAGTTTGTTGGCCGATGTCGAAGCAAAAGGCAGGCGATTCGAAGCGAAACTAGCGGGTCATCCAGTTATTAAATCATTGAGGAGGAAAGGATTGGCAATTGGCGCTGATTTGGCAGGCCCGGGAAAGAGAAAGCTTTTTATGGAGGCAGTTGTTGGGAAAGGGATCATCATTGACTGGTACCTGTTTCAACCCGCCACCTTCAGGATAGCGCCTCCTCTGACGATCACTTTCGAGGAGATAGACCTTGCTTGTGAAGCGTTGACAGCGGCTTTGGAGAAGGTCAAGATGTAAATTCGTCATTCGTAATTCGTCATTTGAAGAGTGCCTATTTATTTGTTACCTGATGAACCTGTTTTCCCCCCGGCATCGGAAGCGGAGGAGGAAGGTTTGCTTGCGGTCGGCGGGGATTTCTCAGTTGACAGGTTATTGGCGGCATACGCTTCAGGGATCTTCCCCTGGTTTGTCCACGACGGAACTATCTACTGGTTCTCACCAGATCCGCGCCTTGTATTATTTCCAGGCAACTTCAAAGAATCCCGATCGCTGATTCGGATTCTACGAACTGCGCGATTCGAGGTGCGTTTTGATGAGGATTTTGAAGGGGTTGTCAGGGCCTGTTCGAAGGTGAATCGTTCACATGAATCAGGCACGTGGATCAGCGAAGATTTCATTTCGGGATACCTAGAGTTGCATCGGAAAGGATTTGCCCATTCTGTTGAGACCTATCATAACGGCGACCTTGTCGGAGGTCTGTACGGTGTCTCCCTGGGTAGAGCCTTTTTTGGCGAAAGCATGTTCTTTACCTATTCAAACGCATCGAAAGTGGCGTTGTTTTTTCTGGTTGAACGATTAAAGGAATGGGAGTTCTCCTTTATCGACTGCCAGGTGGAGACGGAACATTTCCGGAGGATGGGAGCTTGTTCAATACCCAGATCTGAGTACCTGAAACTACTGGCTTCAGCCATTCGCTTTCCGACTAAAAGAGGGAGATGGGGGAAGGAGGTGAGACGTAAGACGTAAGACGTAGGACGTGGGACGTAGGACGTAAATGAGATAATAGTTCTTTACAGCCCGAGTTTTTGGCGGATATCCAGGGGAATGGTATTTTTATTGACCATGATATCCATGGTTTTCAGTTCCACGAATGGTTTTGATGCATAAAAGTATCCCTTGTACTTGTGATCGCTGAAACCCCAGGAATTCTTCACGATATAATATACATTGCCATTCTGGTCTCTTGCTATTCCAATGATGTGCATCCCATGGTCGTCGGTAGTCTGATAATTATCGAACTCTGTCTGGCGTAATTCCTGGGTGATTTTTTTCTCAGGAACAGGGCGATTAAACTTGTAGAGAAGTTCTTCCTTTTCTTTCTCGGTCATCTTCTCCCAGCGGGACTGCTCCAATCCGGAAAGCTCGGGTGCGTCCTTATCCGGGACAATGGCAACACCGTTCTTCCAGGAGAATCCTTTTTCACTTACATCGCTGCCCCACACCACGGTGTATCCGTTTTCCAATGAATTATCCAGGATCCTCATCATATCCTGCAGGGGGACATTATAAACTTCGTCCATCAGCCAGTTATCGGGGATTTCCAGGATGAATTTGGAATAAAAGGGATGGTGCGTGTAGGATGTGATCTCCACGTAATCATCGGGATTGAGCCCCAGCATTTTTGCATAAGAAACCGGTGTGTACTCGACTCCTTGATAGGTGAATTTTTTCGGAATTTCTCCGAGGTAGACATCCAGGATCCCGGTATATCCTTTGATCCAGACCGGACTTAGTTTCTTATTCGGATTTTTCAGGACCGCATTCACGTATGCTTCCAGCAGTGCATCCATCTCTCCATGCACTGGTTTATCTTCTCCAATTACGAGGCCCGTATAGATTTCTTCCGGGACCAATCCATAGTTTTTAAGAACGTAGGTCACGTCGTGAGCCGCACCTCCTCCAGCAAAGTTGTGTTTACCCTGAAAGCGGACATAAAGCGGGGCTTTATCGGCATACGTTTTATATACCACGAACATTTCGGAAAGGTCAAAGGTATCTTTCCCCTGCCTCAGCAATTCCGATTCCAGAAAAGAAATAGCTGAATAGCTCCAGCAGGTACCTGACCGGTATTGATTTTTAACAGGCGTAGCCGGAAGTTTGATGACTTCTGTAAAAACATAGCCGGTATCGGCTTTTTTCTCTTTAACACTATCCTGGGCGAAGGATGAAATTGAAAATCCCAGGAAAATCAATGCTAATAAAGTAATACTCTGTTTCATTGTGATATCTTTTTTTTTCAAAAGTAAAAATTAATCCGGTTCAAACGGATGATTTTTGTCAAAATCGGGCCTGTAATGATTGAAACTTCCCATTCCCTGGATGAAGCCTCGATGCAGGCCAAATTCTTCTAACACTTTTATTGCCTTGCGGTACTCTTTTAGTGAAAGTGATCTCCCGAGCACCGGATGGGAGTATACGGCTGTTGTAGGATAATATTGCGACATCAATCCAATATGGAGTTGAGGCGACACCTCTTCTGCAATGAAACTGAGGACTTTACGGGTGTTCTCTTCCTGGCCGGGAAGGACCAAATGCCGGATCAGGATGCCGGATTCGGCATATCCTTCCTTATTTAACGGCAAGGCAGATCCTTTTTGTCGATACATCTCCTTCAACGCTGCTGCTGCAACCTCAGGATAACCAGGAGCGTCTGAGAATTGTCTAGCCAGGTCGGAGTCAATGTATTTAAAATCAGGAAGATAGACATCAATTATCCCTTCCAGGGTGCGAAGCGTCGAAACTTTGTCGTAGCCGTTGGTGTTAAAAACCCAGGTGGGTTGATAGCCTAAAAGTTCAACAGCCTGGATTATGATCTTCATCTGGGGAATAAAATGAGAAGGCGAAACAAAACCGACGATGTTTATGCCGGTAGCCAGAATCCTTGTGATCTGGGACAGAACCTCATTCAGATTCATCTGATCCCGCGAATGATCTCTGTGGTTATTACTGATCTGATCATTCTGGCAATAGATGCACTGCAGGTTACAGTTTGTGAAAAAGATGTTGCAGATTCCACGCGAACCACTGATGACCGGTTCCTCTCCGCGATGAATGCAGATGGAAGAGAGGCTAAATCCTGTGCCGGCCTTACAGTATCCCAAAGTCTGAGAGAACCTGTCAGCATGACAATTCCTGGGGCAGAGGGCGCAATCACGGAGCGTTTCGAGTTCAGAAAGAAGCGGGGTGAAGTCCATTTTTTCAATAGTTTTTCTGTACATTCGCAAGCAAGAATGTTACTGCAAAGACATTCAGACGCAACGGACGCAAAGATAAGGAATTCAACAAGATGGATTTCAGCCGCTATACGCACTTTATCTGGGATTGGAACGGAACCTTGCTGGACGATGCATGGTTGTGCGTGGAGGTCATGAATGGCATGTTGAAAGTACGGGATCTTCCTACCTTGACACTCGAGATATACCGGGAGATTTTCGATTTCCCGGTCAAGGATTATTATCTGAAGCTGGGATTTGATTTTGAGATCGAATCTTTTGAAAAAGTAGGCATGGAGTTTATGGTTTTATATAACCAAAGGCAACATGAGTGTCATCTCTATCCGGAAGTGAAACATCTTCTCTCCTATTGTCGGCTCAAAGGTTACGGTCAATCTATTTTGTCTGCCAGGGAGCAGAATGAACTGGTGACCGAGATCATTAACCTGGGGGTCAGAGATTATTTTCATTTGGTATATGGTCTGGATGATCATTACGCTCATGGAAAGACTGACGTGGGTTTCCGTCTGATCCGGGATCTGGGCATCCCCAAAAGGGAGCTGATTTTTATTGGGGATACACTCCATGATGCAGAAGTAGCGCGGGAGATCGGGATCGATTGCATTCTGATCCCAAATGGTCACCATTCAGAAGAACGGGTCCGTTCGTCGGGATTTCCCGTAGTGAGTTCCTTAGCAGATTTTGTTAACACGATCTAAGTATGCGAGTAGTTCAATTCGTTTTCTTGCTGGTTGCCTTCCTGAACGTTGCTGCCCCGACCTCCGGCCAGGGTATGAAGGGAAAAGATTCGAAGACGCATACCATTTCAATTCAGAATTCAGAATTCAGAATTCAGAATTCAAAATTTAAAAATCAACGTACTGATAGTAATTCGGTTCTTTCAAAGCTGATTCTAATGGTTGGACGGGAGCCGGTGGTGCCCGGGGATTTGGAACTCGTCGCCGCCATGGATTTCATTCAATCCCTTGACGGGTATTCAGCTACATATACCACCTTCCACGAGTTGAAAAAGCATCCGAAACAACTTCACGATGTCGACCTGGTTTGGTTTCATCGTCCGGATACAATGGATTTTTCACCCGAGGAATCTGACCTGAAAATGATCGGTTTATTACAGGAATATATTTCCGGAGGCGGATCAATGCTGCTTACCCTGGATGGGTTCAGGTACCTGAATTTGCTGGGTGTTGAATCAACGATCCCATCCACCCGGTTAAAGGCTTCTATCGATGAAGGGTACGGACGAAAACTGGGATTTCATGCTTTCCGGGAGCATCCCGTGTTCCAAGGCCTCCATGGAGGATCTTACGTTTACCAGCCGGCTAAAGATATGACGGTCAGGGTTCACGGTTTTTTTGGCGATACTATTCCTGAAAAGGGAAACGTGGTTGCGATCGATTGGGATTATATCTTTTTCCGAGAAAACTCGAAACTGATCATCGAGTATACCTTGGGCGGCGGAAAAGTGCTTGCTGTGGGCGGCTATACTTATTTTTCGCAGCCGAACGGCAACCGGCTTCAACTGGATAAATTCACCACAAACACCTTTGCATACCTGACTGGGGAATCTGAGAATCAGCCTGTCTTCTTTTGGAATTATTCGATCCCGAAGGTTGTCCAATGCTCTGAAAAAGAACAAAATCGCGATGTCATGTTTGCCGTAATCCCCGAAAGCAACAATTGGGATATGCCAACCCATCCTATCCAGTTCTCGCCGAGACCTGCCACTGACAATTATTGCGAAGTTGCCGGTGAGCGGATGGTGGTCATGGGACGTGAAAGAGGCGGCATTGAAGAGATCTGGGCCCATCCTTTCATGGCGGTCCGGGACTATGAAGCCGGTGTGCATCTTGTTGGTGGCAGAGGTGAGTTATCTGACAGTGTAATCTGGCTTAAAACCCTAACTCCCGAAATCGTGATCCGCCCTGATTGCTTTATCAGATATTACAGAATTGGGGCTGACTACCTGAAGGAAATTGTCGCGGCGGATCCGCTGAATACGTCCGTTGTGGTTCATTATGAATACCATGGAGCCGATCCGATTATTCTAGAAATCCGGTTTACAAGCAACCTAAGGTTCATGTGGCCCTATCCTGAAACAGCCATTGGCACCCTATGTTACAGATGGGATGCCGATTATCATGCTTACCTTATTCAGGACCAATCGGGGGATTTCAACGTACTGGTTGGGGCAACTAAGGCGCCTTCGGATCATTCGGTCAGGAAAGGAGATGGATTCATCATCGATGCCGGGTTATCTTACTCCCTGAAACCAGGAGAGGCAATGGATCTGATCATCTCCTCAGGGAATGAAGGGGTTGAAAAACTACAATCGGAATTTGACCGAGCTATTCGCAATCCGGAACAAATCTTTACAAATGCCAGAGAGCATGTAGATAACTTGCTGACTACTAGTGTGATGATCACTTCCCCGGACAAGAACTTTAACTTGGGTTACCGGTGGGCACTCGTAGGAATTGACCGCTTTTTTGTGACGACTCCCGGGATGGGATCGGCTCTGATAGCGGGATATGGTACTACGAGACGGGGTTGGGACGGTGGCCAGAAAGTCAGCGGAAGGCCGGGCTACGCATGGTATTTTGGACGAGATGGCGAGTGGAGCGGCTTTGCTTTACTGGATTATGGAGATTTCGAAAAAGTGAAGAAGAACCTCGAATTTTACCGGAAATACCAGGATCTAAACGGGAAGATCTTCCACGAAGCCACTACTTCCGGCGTCATCCATTACGATGCTTCAGATGCAACTCCCTTATACATTGTATTGGCAGGCAAATACTTCCGGCATTCCGGCGATACCAATTTCCTGAAGGACCACTGGCCTGCGATTAAAAAGGCCATAAACTTCTGTTTTTCCACAGATACTGACGGGGATCACCTGATTGAAAATACTGGCGTAGGGCATGGTTGGGTGGAGGGGGGGGAACTCTATGGTTCCCATTCTTCCGTTTATTTGACCGGGTGTTGGGCTGCAGCTCTTGAAGAAGCTGCCACCATGGCTTCTACTGCAAAGGATCAGGAGGCAACCAATTACTGGAAGGAAGTTAAGGTGCTTAAAGACCTCATTGACAGAAATTTCTGGAATATTAAAAACGGGTTTTATTCGTATGGCTTGAATCTGGATGGTTCGTTCCGGACAGAGCCGACGATCCTGCCCTCGGTTCCTGCTTATTTCGGAGTCACGGATAAAGATAAATTTCGTTTTGTTTTAAACCAATACGCCTCCAATGCTTTCTCCACTAACTGGGGTACCCGGATCATACGTGAAGATAGTCCGATGTTCAAGCCCACCGGTTACCACTATGGAAGTGTCTGGCCTCTTTTTACGGGATGGACGGCCTTAGCAGAGTACCGGTATGGAAATTACCCTCAGGGATTTGCGCATATCCTGAATAACCTGAATGTTTACAAGTCGTGGGGGCTCGGCTATGTCGAGGAGGTTCTGAACGGCGCCGAATACCAGCCATCCGGCGTTTGTCCGCACCAATGCTGGTCGGAGACTATGGTGATTCAACCTATTCTGGAAGGGATGCTGGGGATTGAGGTATTTGCAGAGGAGCACAAGATCCGTCTCTCTCCCCGGTTGCCTGCAGACTGGGATTCCTTGAGGGTTGAGCATATCCGGATGTCAGATCAGAAGCTGAATTTCCAGTTCAGACGAGATTCAGTTTCGTTGAAATGGAACATCTCTTCCTCAGGGCAAGGTCAGATAACCCTGGAATTTATGCCCGAATTGCCTCCGGGGACCCAAATCAGACAAGTTCTGGTGAATGGGAAAGTATTTCCGTTCGTTTCATTCAGAACCCCCAGGTACGTCTCCTTGCAGGTGCATTTGAGGGTGCAGGGAAAAATGACGGTTGAGGTTCAATACGCTGAGGGAATATCTGTTCTTCCGGTCATCCAGGATCCCAAACCGGGAGACCGGGCCGAGGGATTACGGATCATTGATGCGCAGTTACGAGGAAATAAATATACCATTTACCTTGAAGGAGTGGCCGGGAGCCGGGATACCCTTTCGGTTTGGAGTGCAGGCCCTGTTTCCCAGGCTGAAAATGCAAGTTATATTTCCCGGAAAAACTTTATAACTAAATTTTTAGTTGAATTTGAAGCAGCGGATGAAAAATACTCCCGGAAACGGTTGGTATTGACGCTTCATAACTAGCTTATTAACCTAGTGATGGTCTCCTTTTTTCACCAGGATCTTACAATCTTGCAAACCGCGTTCCTGCTTGCCGGATGTGTATTAATTCTGAGCAGCCTCTATTTTCACGTATCCAATAAATCTCAACTGAGCTTATGGTTCCTGATCTTCGGTTCTTTCGGCATATTTCTTTTCGCAGCCTTACTGGATCCGTTTCTCAATCTGTGGGATGAGCGATTTCATGCCCTGGCGGCAAAAAACCTGATGAATCACCCCTTCAAGCCTATGCTTTATGCAGATCCTGTGGTTGATATTCCATATGACCGATGGGATAGAGCACATATATGGCTGAATAAACAACCGTTTTTCCTCTGGCCGGCGGCTTTCTTCTTCAATATCTTTGGTGTCAACGAGGTTACCTTGCGGATACCGAGCGCTCTAGAAGGTTCTATTCTGGTCTTTTTGGCGTTCAGAACAGGGAAACTGCTCATTTCTGAACGGACAGGATATTATTCTGCATTTCTGGTTGCTACTGCTTTTTATATGGTTGAAATAATTTCGGGGCGCCAAGAGCTTGAGCACAACGACATCGCTTTTCTGGTTTGGGTTTCAGCAAGCATCTGGGCCTGGGTGGAATATCTCCGGTCAGGAAAACGACGGTGGATTGTATTGATTGGCATTTTCAGCGGAGTTGCTATCCTGGTAAAATGGCTGGTGGGTCTATTAGTGTACCTGGGATGGGTTTTTTATATAGTTATTACTCCCCCTGGTCATAGAAGAAAAGAGATCTTGAGACTTATAATCTCTGTTTGTATCACGATTGCAATTGCCTTGCCGTGGTATGCTTTTATCCTTCTGAAATATCCCATGGAAGCCATGGTAACCCTGAATCTTTATACTGCTCATCTTACCAGACCATTGGATGGTCATGGTGGAGATTTCTGGTTTCACTTTAACAATATTGCTCTTTTATACGGAACGATTGTACCCTTTATAATAATCCCGGCATGGTGGATTTTATATCAAAGAATCACTCCAAAATCATTAGCTATATCTTTGATTTTCATGATATTAGTCGTATACTTATTTTTTTCCTTTGCGAAAACGAAGATGCCCAGCCTTCCCTGGGTTGCCTCTCTTCCTCTTTACCTCACTTTAGGATGTCTGGTTGATTATTTTATCACCCGGGTCAACACCATCAAAGCTTCAAGACTTGTTGTTTCGGCTAGTATATTTATTCTTTTAGTGCTCATTGGTTTTTATAATCTTAGGATTCCGACAATATTGGACAAACATACAAAGGATGTTAAACGTAATGTCTTATTAGCCAATCTTCAACATAATAAAATGATTTTTCTTGATCTCCCCAGTCAACTTCCAGATAACTCCGTGGTATTCAATGTGAAAGGCAGACACTATATCGAATGCATGTTTTACAGCGGCTTCCCCTCCTATCCTTTCATTCCTTCCAAATATCAGATCCTGAACGTTTGCCGACAAGGGAGGGCAGTGGCAATCTTCCAATCCCCTATCGATGAACTTCCGGATTACATCCTGAAAAATCCGGCAATAATCATCATTCAGCAGGAGCTTTTAGGGTGGGATTAGTTCAAAATTTTAACTGAAACAGTATGAGAATATGTATCCTGATCCTTTTTAGCCTCTCCTTATGGGGAGGTGTTGAATCCCAGAATCTCAAGGCTGTAGAAGATTATCTCCGTTTGGATGCCCGGGCAGATGACCCCTTGTATACCACCTATGCTGCTGCCATAAAGCGATCAAGGCTCTATGGAGATAAAGCCTACAAGATGGATTATTATTCTGATTGCCGGCCGGTTACCTATTCCTCCGATCAGGCGGGAAGTATGTTCTGCCTCTGGAAAGTGGATGAAGTGGTGATCCGGAATATCGGCGAGTATTTCAAAAAGCCTGTAGTGTTGTTTTCTTTTCCTGATATGGCAATTCTGGAGTATGAACCTTTCAGGGGGATCCGGGTCCGGGAGACCTTTTTCGTTTACAGTTCCCGCATTACCCTGGTTGAGATGGAGGTTACTAACCTGGATCGAATTGTCCATGAAGTTGTCGCGTATCCGGTACTTTGGCTGGGAAATGATTCCCTTCGGATCGAAGGATTTGACAGTTTACACAACGGTTATATTACGACCCGGTATGAGAGTCCGTACCGATTGATCAGCAGTCTGAAGATGGAATACGGCTATCCCACGAAAACAAGGGACTTCTTTGCCAGTAATTTTCCGGTCGCTTCGTATGGGGGATGTTCCGGTGACATGGATCAGTTCTATAATCTGATCAAGACCGATTTCTATTCCGCTACAAGGCTTGATTTATTAAATAATAAAGATACTGGTCTTGTTGATTTTATATCACTTCAATTAAAGAAACGATTAAGGCCTGGTGAACGAGCTAATTTTAGGTATATCCGGGGAGTTCAGGATCAGAAAGAGGATCTGACAGCTCTAAAAGATGAAATTGATCAGCTCAGGAAGATTTATTTGAAGACCTTTTACGAAGACAATTTGATCCTGTTTTCAAAGATTCCACGGATCCGGTTCAAAACGAAAGATGAAAAGCTGGTGTACCTCGGAGCTTTCAACCTGGTCCGCAGTTCAATGGTTCCTCCATCAGGAAAAACAACCTATAATTTCTATGTTTTCAGCCGCAATCCGCTCTGGGGATGGGGGCATGGACACCAGGTGCTGCATGAATCCCTCAGCATGCTTGCTTATGTATATATGGATCCCGAATCGGCCGAAGGATCGCAACGGGTCTATATAGAGCAGCAGCGTGAAGACGGACTGATCGCTTACCGGCACGGGCCCAGGGGATTACAGGATTACCCGTATAAGAACAAGTCCACTACCTCTGCTCCCTTTTTCAGCTGGATCAACTTGGAACTTTATCAGGTAAGTAAGGACAAAAAGTTTCTCGAAGAGGCTTATGTTGCTGGGTGCAAATATACCGATTGGCTGATCAGGAACAGAGACCAGGACGCGGACGGTACCTTTGAATGGGGACCTTATGGCATCATTGAGAATGTCAGGGACTGGTACAATGCTGTGTTTCAGGTATCTGCAGAAAGATATCTGGATGTGGACAAGGAGGATATTTCTGACGAACTTGAGTGTCTTGATCTTACACTAATGGTGATCAAGGAGGAAAAGAGTCTGACGAAGATGGCACAAATACTTGGAAAACAGGAAGAAGCAAAGGCCTGGATGGAAAAAGCCGAAAAAACCAGTAAACTTGTCAATGAACGAATGTGGGATGATTCCACAGGATTTTACTACTCTGTCAACAAAGGCGATCATGGCTGGTTTTTCATGAACCGTGATCTCCGGCGGCAGGAACTCATCGGATTTCTGCCGTTGTGGGCAGGGGTAGCTCCACCGGATAGAGCTTCGAGCCTGGTGGAAACCCTTACCGATACCACCCGGTTTTGGCGAAGGTATGGTATCCCTACCCTTTCAGCAGCAGATCCCTGGTACAGTCCGAATGTAGACTATTGCTGTAAATGGAACGGACCGGTTTGGTTATTATGGGACTACATGGTGTATGATGGACTGAAGCAATATGGATACGATTCACTGGCAAATTTACTGGCCGGCAAAATGGTACATTGTGTAGTCACCCAACTGAAAAAGAATCACAATTATTGGGAATCTTACAGTCCTGATAATGAGGTATTAAACTGTCCATCAAATTACATTTGGGATGCGATTATGGCGAGGCTTCTGATCGAGGAGTACATGGAAAGTGAAAAGTGAACAATGAACAATGAAGGTGAATAGGGAGTGGTTAGTAGTGGATAACGGGATGGGAGGTTAGGTTCTTTGATGAGTTTTATAGACCTTTGCAATGAATTTGTAGTGAAAGTGAGTTGTATATGAAATTGAATCCAGCACATTATTTCCTGATTGTCTTCGTGGTTCTTATTGTGACCTCCTGTGATCCTTCGACCAACAAGGCCAATCTCGAGAGGTTATTATCCCCAGCATCACTCCCCTATTCAAAGCCGGGAAAGCTTTTTCAAGTTGCCAGCACGGATTCCACAGGGCAAAACAATGACCGTATAACCATTGCCCCGGGAGTTACTGCAACGATTCTGAATGTTTCCGGCCCCGGCATCATTACCCGGATTTGGTTTACAGTAGACTCCAGAGATCCGTACTTTTTGCGGAGAATCGTACTAAAGATGTATTGGGACGATGAGCCGGAGCCTTCCGTGAATGTTCCTCTTGGCGATTTCTTTGGTTGCGGATTTGAATATAAACCTTATATTTCCCAGTATCTTGGTATGACCAGCGGAGGGTATATCTGTTATTTCCCTATGCCTTTTGAAAAATCTGCCCGAATCGAGATTCAAAACGAGACGGGCCAGGAGATTTATGCCTTTTATTACCAGATTAACTATTTCAAACTGGAAGGGTACCTCGATCGTAGCGTCGGGTATTTTCATGCTTTCTGGAACCGTAATATCCGGACTAACTATGATTCGAATTATACGATCCTCAATATGGACGGCCAGGGTCATGTGGTTGGCGTGAATCTAAACATGCAATCTTACGATGGGGGGCTTTCTTACCTGGAAGGGAACGAAAAAATATTTGTGGATGGAGAAAAGAAACCTTCTATTGTTGGAACAGGCACAGAAGACTATTTTTCCAGCGGATGGTACTTTAACCAGGGTGAATTTGCCGGACCTTATCATGGTCTGATCTTAAAAGATGACAGTTTAGGCCGTATTGCTGCATATCGTTTGCATATCACGGATCCAATCCCGTTTAAGAAACACATTCTTTTTACCATAGAGCATGGTCATAGGAATACAGAAATCGCAGATTACGCCAGTACCGTCTATTGGTATCAGCTTGGCGAACACATGTATTTGCCTTCTTTACCCAAAGCGGGAATGCGGATTCCCTTAAAACAAATCACCCCGAATAACCTGATTGAAGCGGAAGATTTACCTGTTCAAACAGGCACTATCCTGTCAAAGATTGTGGATGTTTCTGATCTGGGACCTGATTGGAGTGGAGGTCGTTACGTGGTTTTTAATACGGATAGGGGAAATGTTTTAAAAATAGAACTGAAAAATATGTTTGAAGCCGGGTATACAATGAACCTGTTTTACTCGACCGGACCTGATTACGGCAACGTAAGAATCTACTCGGCCGGTAAAAAAGTTGGTGAAATAAACGGCTATTCTCCGATAATCAAAGCTGGAGGAAAAGTTTCGCTATCAAATCTATCGGCTCTATATGGAAAGCTTGAATTTAAACTGGAAGTTGTTGGGAAAGATCCGCTTTCGAAGGGATATCTCGTTGGTCTTGACGGAGCTGAAATCATCCCAAACCGGTTGTATATTCCCGATTGGTACATCCTTGGCCCTTTCCCAAACCGACGAATCACCGAAACTCAACGCTTAGGATTGGATTCCATCTACCCACCGGAGATTCAGTTAGACATCCATTCAACTTATACCGGCATGAACAGTCAGGAACTTAATTGGAAATACATAAAAACCCCGGAAAACGGCTATGTGTCTCTATGGGATAAAATGAAACCCAATGAACTGGTTGTCACTTATGCCGTAACCTTCATATACTCCACGAAAGAAAAGGATGCCCTTGTCATGATCGGGAGTGACGATGGAGCTAAGCTATTTATCAACGACAAAGAAGTATACCGGTTTCTTGGTGTGCGCATCGCAGAACCTGATCAGGTCATCATCCCGGTTCATCTTAATTCAGGATGGAATACTTTGCTTCTAAAAATTGAAAATAACCTCGGAGGATATGCCTTTTACGCACGCATCCTTGACCCGGGGAACAGTTTGTTTTTCAGCGCTAAACATCAAGATCCGCCAACATTATGGCTGGAAAATCAAGAGAAATAGTCCTGATTGGTATTTGTCTGATCAGCTTTTATGCGGCACTGCATTCACAGACCGCGATTAAACAGGTCACAGATGTTCCCACTAGTTTCTGTGTTTCCGAAGCTGAGTGGAAGCTGTATAAAATGATCAACGAATATCGCCGGCAATATGACCTCCCTCCCATCCCTTTATCTAAATCCCTCTGCTTCGTTGCCAATACCCATGTAAAGGATCTTTTTTTCTATCATCCGGACAAGGATCCCTGCAATTTTCACTCCTGGTCGGACAAAGGTCCCTGGAAACCATTCTGTTATCCTGGTGATGAGGATAAGAAGAACTCGGTTTGGGACAAGCCAAAGGAATTAACCAAATATCCCGGCAAAGGATTTGAGATTGTTTATTGGGAAAATAATTCCGTGATCATTGACAGTGTCATCAGTTTCTGGCGTTCGTTCGACTACTTCAACAGTTTCCTGATGAATACAGGCAAGTGGCAGGGAAAGCAATGGAACGCCATCGGCATCGGGATCTGCGAAAATTACGCAGCAGCCTGGTTTGGGGAACTGGCTGACACGGAAGGGCCCCCAGGGGTATGCGGGAAAGAAATTACTAATTCAACACAAAATTTACCCGCCATAAAGACCTCTCAACTTATTCGCGGGACCTATTATATCATTGTGAAAAGCCAATTACCATTAAAAGAGGCTGAGAAGGTGGTTCAGGATCTTCAAGCAAAAGGATATAAAGACGCGAAGCTGTTTGATTCTGACAGTAAGATCCGGGTTTCTATATTTGAGGATACAGATCGGGAAAAAGCAATTCAAAAGCTGAAAGAGGCAAAAGTAATCTATCAGGATGCCTGGTTATTTAAACCATAAAACACTGACCAGCTAATCACAGGCATCTTTCACCAACCTGAACCCAACGGTAGCGTTGCGGTTTAAGCCGGGGCCAACCAGCAACAACATCTCCGGATGGTCAGCCGGGAACGGACCACCGGCCACGTACCAGATGCTGGTCGCAGGGTGATAATAGCTTCCTCCGCGGATGATATTGAAATAATAACATCCATTGTCGTAGAGGTCACCGGTCATCTGCCAGACATTCCCGATCAAATCCTCCACCCCGAATGTGCTGGCACCCATTGGAAATGAAGTAACCGGTGTGGGATAATTCCGGTTGTAATTGCATCGGGTTGAATCCATTTTATTTCCCCAAGGATATTTCAACATTTCAGATCCCTGAGCAGCATATTACCATTCCCGTTCGGTGGGAAGCCGTTTGGATTTCCAGGCTGCAAATGCCTGTATGTCTTTCAGGTTAACATACACTACGGGGTAATCCTCCTGCCCTGCCGGAATCTTTCCCTTTTCCCAGTGTTTCAGGTAGTTACAAGTATCATAGGGTTGGTAATGTGTTTTGCGGATAAAATCCAGCCACTGCCGGTTCGTGACCGGGAAGCGATCGATAAAAAACCGCTTCATGGATATCTCTACGGTATCCGAAAAGTCGGGAAAAGGAATGAAAGGTTCCAGTGTACTGGAATCACGTTTCGTATAAAAACGAAATATTCCGAAAGGGATCTCTACCATTCCTTCGGGTGCGACTTTAGCCGGATCTGTCCTTTCGGTTTCTGAGATCAACCGGAGAACATTGTGTTGCGGGAAAAAGACCCGTTCATCCCAAAGCTGATCCTGATTAAAAAGCTGAACAACAATCTTTTCAGTTGTTTCAGGGAGAGAATCCCAATAGGCAAAGCTGCTTCCGGAAGCCGGAAACGTGTACTTTTTTGAACGGTAAACCGGATTTTCGCCGGTTATTGTAATCCTGTCCCCTGCTGAGGTACTAAACACAATAGAATCATTCGTGATGTCTACTTTCAGGTACGATGGCAGCAAAGCAATACATGCCACATTCCCTTCCCGTCGCGTGTGAATCCAGCTTCTCTCAAAAGGCTCTATATCGACCGGGATTAAACCTTTTCCTTCCTGTTCAACCGGAGAGATCTCGAGGTGATTCCAGAGGTCGAAGTAATGGTAGCCAGAAGGCGGCTCTGTCACTTCAAAAAGCGGACCTGAAAATCCCCGGGGATTCATGCTGAGAATGGTATAAAGTGTTTTCTTCCCGTCAGTCCACCGGTTTATGTATATACTATCTTCCAGAGCAGGCAACAGCAGGTCAAACTCATAGTTGTGAAAAACCGTCGAGTTTTCACGCAGGATTTTGGTCGTTTTGCCCAAATATTCATATTCTTCATCAATCCAGACTGGACGGCCCGGTCGTGCTGTGTTTATCTCCACACCATACCCATTGAAAAAGGCACAGGCAAGTTCCCGGTGCAACCGGTCATCGGCAAGCTGGAGCACCCTGAAAATGGCAAAATCGGGCTTGATCAGCTTGTTCAGATTGACAGGTGGTGGCAAGACCAGTGCATCATGGACCCGGCCGGATACGATGCCGGGCATATCTTTTGGGATCGCCATTCCTTCGCTGTACATTATGATTCCCGGTTTGACATTATCGGCCGCAGCCTGAAGTTCGTAACTGGAAGCTCCCCTGGTATCAAGGACCACCCCATCGGCATCAATGTCGCGAAGAAGCTGTTCCATCCCCTGCAGATGGTCCTCTTTCCGGCCCGACTCATCCCAGGGGTTGTAGGAGATAAAATACCGTTTCCCGTGAAGATGAGCAAAATCAGCTTGCTTCCTCAATTCCGGAATCCCTCCCGGAAGATCGCGGTACATATCCCACTGGTTCCGCTGGTCAAGTCCGAGCCTTGGCCAGGTTGGCCAAAGGGTAAAAATATCATATCCGCCTGTCAGTGAATCGTACTGAAAGAGGCTTGAGTAAAACGTATAGCTCTGTGTCTTGAAGTCATAATATTTTTTATCCCATGCAAACTGAAGTAACATGAGGTAGTTATGGTTCATCCATTTCAGGTCTGTCCGGTTGTACATGGACGGATCAAAGAAGGGTATGTCATACAGCCATCGATCCTGGAACATCATCTTCAATCCTTCAAGCCAATCCCCTTCATGAATATCCAGCCATACGGAATATTCCACCCATCCTCCGGGTTTCAGTGTAACCGCCCACCGGTCGAGCTCCGTTTTCTCCTTATCCCGGTTTGTTCGCCTGGCCAGTGCACACAGGGAGAGCGAATCGTTGACTTTCCAATCGGCAAATCCAAGGTGCCAGGCATTATCCGGGAGGATCACTCCGACCGGGCCGTACCCTGGTCTGTATAATTTTGTTCGGCAGAGGTAATCGGGCCATTCTTTGGTTCCTTCCGCTGAAATATATACTTTATCGGATCCATCACCCAGCGGGACCAGATTCTCAATTCTGTGGTTTATCGTGCTTATGTTGGCGAACCGGATACTATATTTCAATCCGGGCCGGAAGGCAGTATCAAATGTCACTTTTCCCTGGATGGAATTTCCCAGCATAAATGAGATTTCTCCTTCCCGATAATCCGGAGGGGAGCAGAAGGATGCAAAATAGTTATCATCGAGTAAAAGAGTGTAGAAAGGGATCTCATAAGGGAATTTCACTAGGGTGCTATCTGTCAATTGCACACCTTTCAGCAGAAAAGCGTTGGGTTCCATAAATTGAAGGGAAGCCAGTTGTGCAGATACAGGCAAAGAAAAGATTCCAAGGAGGCAGATTCCAAGAAGTTTATATTTTTTTTTCATAATTCAATTAATAAAAGAGGTCTTTTTGCGCAAATGCCTTTTCGTGTTCCAGCAACCATTTTTTCCTCCACAAACCGCCTGCGTAGCCAACCAGTTTTCCATCGTTACCCAGCACCCGGTGACAGGGAATAATAATCCAGACAGGATTTTTTGCATCCGCCTGGCCGACTGCACGGAAAGCCTTCGGAACCCCAATCCGCTCGGCCAGGTGATGGTATGTAATCGTTTTCCCGTAAGTGATTTTTTCAAGTTCATACCACACCTTCATCTGAAATTCCGTACCGAGGATATCCAGTTTTACACTGAAACTTTGCCTGCTCCCCTCAAAATACTCTTTCAATTGAAGTACGGCTTCCCTTAAACAAAAGGGGGTGAACCACTTACGTATTTCTTTATCAATAAACTTAACACTTTGGATTCCCCGGTGTGTGCCGGTCACCTCCAGGCATCCAATCGGGGTTTTTAAGTAGGCCCGTTTTACCGATTTCATTTTATTTGGTTTTTAATCTTTTTGCGCGGATTCCAAAGAAGAGCATCCCTCCTCCGAAAACGAGCATCAACAGTCCAGACCAGATGTTTACATTAATTTCGAAAGATCGTTTGTATAGTTCCGGATCGGCTTCTGTGGTGAGTCCAAAAACAAGTAGCAACAACCCAAGAAGAGAGAACATAAATCCGATGGGCAACCTGATATCTACTTCCATAATCTTTCCTCCTTACCAGAATATAATGGATAAAACAACTGCAATAATCCCTATGATAACAGCCAAAAACTGAGGTCTTTGAACCCAGTGCCTGCTAGTATCTTTAGTACGGGGTGTAAGTGAATATACCAGCCCTGTCAATTCTTCCTTCGTTTTGTTCTGTTTCGTCAAAAGAGAAATCAGAATTGTAAGGATAAGACAGGTCGTGAAGGCAAAAATGGCGGTCCAGAAATTCTGGGCCATTTCGCTTGGATAGACATGGACAACTGTTCCAAGCCAACCCCCTTTGATCAGGGAATTAGCGCCGACTGGTTGTGTTAGTCCATGGTGGATGGCGGCAGCGGTTGTCCCCGATAACAATCCGAAAAACGCTCCGTGTCCTGTGGTTCGTCGCCAGAACATCCCCAACAGAAAGGTAGCAAAAAGCGGCGCATTGATAAAGGCGAAAATGAGTTGCAGGAAGTCCATCACGTTGTTGAAAAGCTTTGCCATATAGGCTGCGCCAATACTAACAACAATGCCGAATATGGTGGCCATCTGGCCCATCCAGAGATAATGTTTATCGGATTTATCCGGGTTGATATAACTCTGATAGATATCGTATGTCCACACTGTGTTGAATGCAGTCACGTTCCCTGCCATGCCCGACATGAAGGAGGCCATCAATGCGGTGAGGCCAAGTCCAAGGACCCCGGTCGGGAAATAATGTCCAAGCATCATCGGGATCACTTTATTATAATCGTATGAGCCGTCTTTTAACGGGAGTGTGAATCCACTATCGGGATTAGAGGTAAGCGCGATCGCGATCATCCCGGGCACAATTACCAGAAAAGGAATGAACATCTTGGGGAGCGCTCCGATCAAGGGTGTTTTCCTGGCGGCTGTCATGGATCCTGCGGCCATGGCCCGTTGAACGACAAGGAAATTGGTACACCAGTAGCCGAAAGAGAGCACAAATCCAAGTCCCATGATCAAGCCGAACCATTCGATGCCCATTGGATTATCGGAGGCTTTGGCAACGGGACGCCAGGTTTCTGTCCAGGCGCCTGCAGCATATCCGTGACTGGTAGCCACTTCCGCCAGCTGGGTTTTGAGTCCCTCCCATCCGCCGACGCTGATCAATCCCAGAAAAACCAGCGGCAGAAAACCAATCACGATCAGGAAGAACTGAAGGACTTCATTGTAGATGGCCGATTTCAATCCTCCCAGATAGGTATACACCAACACGATCAGGGCAGAGATGATGATGCTCAGAGTAAAATCCCATCCCAGCAGGGTTTCCATGAGCATGGCCAGAGCATACATGGAGATGCCGCTGGCAAAGATGGTCATTACGGCAAAAGAGACTGCGTTGAACCCGCGTGTCTTTTCGTCGAACCTGAGTTTGAGGTATTCCGGCACCGACCGTGCTTTTGAACCATAATAGAACGGCATCATGAAGAGTCCTAGGAAAATCATGGCAGGAATCGCCCCTAACCAGTAGAAATGAGTAGTGATCATCCCGTATTTGGCTCCCGACGCTGCCATCCCCATCACCTCAAGCGCCCCGAGGTTCGTGGAGATAAAGGCGAGTCCGGTAATCCAGGCCGGAATCGATTTCCCTCCTGTCAGAAAATCGGAGCTGGATTTCATGTATCGTTTAAGCGCCCATCCAATGCCAAGAACAAACACAAAGTAGATGCCCATGATCGTGTAGTCGATCCATCCGAGAGAGAAGGCTGTATCCATAAAAAGAAAGTTGATTGGGTATTGATACAAAGATATAAAAAGAAGGGAATTAATAGCTTTGTACTACAATATAAGCACGAAAACCGGGATTGAATGAAAAACACGCAATTCATTATCTTTCTCTCCGTCGTCATTCTAGTTTACGGATCGGTGAATTTGTATATTTTCCTGCGCGGATTCCAGGCTATCCCTGCCGGATCCTGCTGGCGCCCGTGGTTCAGCGTGATTTTCTGGGGTTTTGTTTCCACCTTTATCCTTGCCAGGGTCCTGGAACAGATTACTCCTTCTATACTGAGTGCTGCTATGACATGGATCGGTTCCTTCTGGCTCGGTTTTATGCTGTTTTTCTTCCTGGCCGTGGCAGCGATAGATTTGGCCCGGCTGCTGAACTCCCTTTTTCACTTCTTCCCTGCTTCCTTTTACATGAATCCTGCCTATACGAAGCTCTTTACCTTTTTTATCGTGCTTGGTTTTTCTGTCATTTTGGTAGTAGGCGGTTTCATCTACGCCCGGATGCCGCGGATTAAGGAGTTACATATCACCATCTCGAAACCTAAAGCGAAACCGGGGACATTGACGATTGTGATGGTTTCCGACATTCACCTGGGGACAATTATCGCCAGCAGGAAGGCTAACCGGTTAGTGGAAAAGATCAATTCCATTGATCCTGATATTGTCTTATTCGCCGGAGATGTGGTGGATGAGGACCTGGCACCGGTTATCAAAAACAACCTTGGCGAAGCCTTATCCGGGATTAAATCAAGATTAGGTGTTTATGCCATCACCGGCAACCATGAATACATCGGAGGCGTGGGGCCGGCTGTGAACTACCTGGAAGATCACGGGATCAACATACTGCGCGATACCGCCATCCTGGTTGATGACCAGTTTTACCTGGTTGGTCGCGACGACCGGGACAAACCCCGGTTTACCGGAAAATCCCGAAAAGAGCTGAAGGATATTATCCAGGGAGTTGACACAAGTTACCCGGTCATCCTGATGGACCATCAGCCGTTCCATCTTTCCAAAGCGGCGGAACTTGGCGTTGACCTGCAGCTCTCCGGACACACACACCATGGCCAGCTTTGGCCGTTCAATTACATCACCAAGGCTATTTACGAATTAAGCTGGGGCTATAAGCGGATCGGGAACACCCATTTCTATGTTTCCAGCGGTTATGGAACCTGGGGGCCGCCGTTGCGCCTGGGCAACCGGCCAGAGATCGTGGTGGTCGATATACTATTTATTTTACCGCAACCATTTCCCCGGAATAGGAAATGATTTTTTCGGGGTTCGTCGTGATTTCTAGTCCTGTTCCATGGTTGGGGCTGACAATGACAACTTTAAAAATCCGGGTTTGCAACATTCCGGCAAAGTTTCCTTTTCGTTTTCCGATGGTGAGCGTCGCATTTTCATGGTCCCAGGCGAAGTCGATTGTTGTGTATTTTCCATTTTCGTAATTGTAATTATCCCCCTCATCCTCATACAGAGTAAACATTGCATCAGTACCCGAATAGAGGCGAAGCTCGATCGGATCTGGGGATTTTTCTTCAGCGTATTGCAGGAACGGGCCCATCGGGATGATGGAACCTGCTCTTACATATAGCGGAATGATGTCGATGGGTGTTTCACGGGTCATTTTTGTGCCGCCCTGAAGTCTGGTCCCTGTCCAGAAATCGAACCAATCGGTTCCTGCCGGTAAATAAAGGGAAACCGAATCCGGATCATCCAGTAATCTTGTTCTTGTGGTGTCCTTCGGGAAATATTGTTCCTCCGTTACCGGAGTTACCAGAATCGAAGGGCCAAACATATACTGATTATCAATCTCATAAACGTTTTTATCCCGGGCGAAATCCATCGGGAGTCCACGCATCATAGTATAGCCTTCCGATGTGACTTTCCATGCTACTGAATAGATATACGGCATCAGTCGATAACGGAGATGGAGGAACCGGCTCATTGCCTCATAATTCCAGTCACCCACATCGCCGAATTGCCAGACCTCCCGCGGACTATGGGTTCCGTGAGACCGGAAGACCGGGCAGAATGCACCAAATTCGAACCATCTGACATACAATTCTTTGTATGATGGATCTTTACATCCTCCAGGGTATTCGCCCGGACCAAATCCTTTATCATGTCCCTTGAGAAAGAAAGCACCGATATCCGTAGTCCAGTATGGGATCCCTGCCATGCAGAAATTTAGTCCGGCCGAAATCTGACGACGAAACACGCTGTAGCTGGCGTTGATATCACCCGACCAGGTGATGGCGGCGTTTCGCTGCTGTCCGGCAAATGCTGACCGGGTCAAAATCAATACCCGTTTATCCGGGAAATCCTTACGCCATTTTCCGTAAACTCCTTCAGTTGTCATCAGGGAGTATGGATTGAGGTATACAGCTATCGGTCCCAAGGCCGTATTCCCAAACTTCTTGATGTTGGTTTCCGACTCTTCAAATGTATGCTGGTCGGCCAGTTCAGGCTCGGTGGCATCCATCCACAACCCGTCGACGCCTTTTGCCATCAGGCCATCGCTGATATAGCGCCAGTAAATATCCCGGGCCTGGGGATTGAATGCATCATACAAATAACCGCTGCTCCAATGTACTGGCAGATAGGTCAAGCCTTTTTCGTTTAGTTCCCTGAAGATCTTTGTATCCCGCCCAAGGGCAGGCCAGATCGAAATCACATAATGAACATGAAAGAGGGTATGGAGTTTTTCCAGTGTTTTTGCCGGCTCTGGATAAACTTTCGGATCGAATTCCATTGAACTCCACATGTTATTCTCACCCCAATAACGCCAGTCCTGGACGATCACATCAAGGGGAAGGCGGCGCATACGGTATTCCGCAACAACATCAGTGAGCTCTTTGGCATCGATATAACGTTCCTTGCTTTGCCAGAATCCGTATGCCCATTTTCCAAACATGGGAGCCTGTCCCGTAGCCATCCGATAGCCAGCAATGACCTCTCCATATCGTCACCAAAAAAAAGATAATAATCGGCCTGGTTCCCATATTCCGACCAGAAAGTGGCTCCGTTACTACGGTCGTCTCTAAAATAGGTTTTGGAGTAGTTGTCCCACAGGATCCCCCAGCCTTGCGTCGAGACAAGAAACGGATTTACTGCCGTAGTATTGGTCTGGATGAGCGTCACCTCTTTCCCCCGGTGGTTCATCCAGCCGTATTGATGCTGCCCTAAACCATAAATCCCTTCGTCGGGAGTAAGTTTGAACGTTTCAAACACGTTCCATGAGGGCTCCTCACCGATCATTACAGGAGAAAATGCACGTTCTTTTTCCGCGATGAGAAGGTTGCCTTTGTGGTCAGTGAATCTGCAAAGAATCGTAGCCGGGTCGATCTCAACCGTAATTGCCGCTGTTTTCAAGAGTATTTTATCTGCTTTTCTGTCCAGGATCCAGGATGCCGGAGCCCAGGATCCGGTGACTGAAAGACTCTGTTTTTCGGGTATTTGTTGTCCGGGAGCGCAAGTCACGTGCACGATCCTGTCGGTACAAATCGCTACTCTCAGGGTAAAGAGTTCGCACCTAAGAAACACTCCATTAGCCATTTGTTCCAATTTGTATTTCTCTTTCGGAAGAGCCATGCCGGGGTTGGATGAAAACATGACACAAGTAAGTGTAGCGAGCAAGAACTGCACACAGGATCTGGGTGTTTTCATGCGGTAAATGTAAGAAGAAAACCCTATTTTTGCGAGATGAAGAAAAGCTGGCGCCTCATCTAACCTTGCTTATCACATAAACATCGACTTGCTGGATATTGAATATGGCGAAGTCGAGAAAAACCAAAACCTTTCGGAGATCCTGGCTCCTTATGTATCATACCAGGTTATTGATAAATTAGCCAGGACAACGCGAAATATCTTTGATGTCAGGAAGATCAAGCCGGGGAACCAGTATGCCTTCATTACTACGCGTGATTCTGCGAAAACAACTCTCTACTTTGTTTATGAGATTTCTGACACGGACTTTGTGGTCTATGATTTCCGTGATTCTTTGAGAGTATATAAAGACCGGAAGAAAGTCACCAGGACGATAAACAGTGCATCGGGAACCATCACTTCCTCTCTCTGGAATACCTTCCTAGACCGTGGACTGGACATTAACCTTGCCTTGAAGTTATCAGATGTATATGCCAAACTATAGATTTCTATGGACTTCAGAATGGAGACAATTTCAGGTTATTATATGAAAAGCTATCGATTAATACAAACCAGATAGGAATCGGAAACATTATTGCCTGCGAATTTGAATCGGGGGGGAAGAAATTCTATGCTTTTTACTTTGTGCAGGACAGTGTGGGGGAGTATTTTGATGAACTGGCCCAGAGGTTGCAGCGCACTTTCCTCAAAGCACCTCTTCGTTTTTCGAGAATCAGCTCGCGATTTTCGCATGCACGTAAGCATCCGATCCTCAAGATCTACAGGCCGCATTTTGGGGTCGATTACAGTGCACCCCGTGGAACTCCCGTTGTCGCCCTGGGAGACGGCAAAGTGATTGAGGCCGGCTGGCATGGAGGATTCGGAAGGTATGTGAGAATCCGTCACAATAGTGTCTATTCAACCGGGTACGGTCATTTAAGCGGCTATGGACCGGGGATCAAAGCAGGTAAATATGTGAAACAAGGAGATGTCAGTGGTATTACCAGCATGCGCTGGAATTATCAAGGAGGGGATTTGAGGTTTCTGTCCTGGCCCATTCCTGTTCTCACCTGCGCAAGAAAATCCAGGATAGTGCAATCAGGTGTACCGGCCTGACCATGAATAACTACTCTTTTTTGAATCCGTTGAAGCATTGGAAAGTGTGCCGGACCATCTGGAAAGAGAATCCGGATGTTGTCATTTTGAACGGACGAAATGAATTAAAACTGGGAGCTATTTCTTCCTGTCTACTTCGGGTAAATAAAATCATTTACAGAAGAGGAAACGGAAAACGGATCCGGCCACAACGGATTGCCGTTCTGGGTCGACTTTCGATGGAAAAGGGGGTCGACCTGGCCATCATGGCTTTTAAGAGAATCCGACAGGAGTTACCGGCTGCCAGGCTGGTCATCATCGGGGAAGGGGGAGAACGGCAAGCTCTGATGAGGTTATCGGATCAGTTTGGGATGGACGGGAGTGTCGAATTTGTCGGATTCCAAGAAAACCCCACGGAAGTTCTTTCGGGGTGTTCAGTTCTGATGATCCCTTCGCGATGGGAAGGTTTTTCCTATGCAAAGCTGGAAGCCATGAGCCTCAAAATGCCTGTCGTTGCTTTCGGAGAAACAGGATTTGATTATTCCCGATAGTGCAAACAAAGCTCCGATCTCCTTTCTCTCTTCAGGGCAGATCCGTTATCTGGCTGACGCAGGATGGGAAATCGGATCCCACCTTGTTTCCCACAAATCGGTTATTCAACTTTCAGACCAGGATGTGAGAGATGAACTTGAACAATCCAAAACCCAACTGGAAGGAATCTCCGGGAAGCCAGTCGTTACAGTTGCTTATCCCTATGGTTCCTATGATGAACGGACTCTGCGAATGGTTAGGGAGATAGGATTCCATTTCGGATTAACGACTGATCAGCCTCCCCTTGGCAACTTTCCTTTGCTTGAACTCCCCAGAAACCATGTCAAAGGAGCCAGCTGGCACCATAGATTCTCTTTCACGCGCATTTTCCGGCATCATGGAGCTTAAGGTCTATACCAGAATTGACGATCCTGAGCTTGTTATCGGGTGGAAGAGCTTCGAAGAAGAGGCAGAAATTTTTCCTCAATCGAGGTATTCCTGGGCAAACTGTTGGTGGAAGCACATGTGGAGCAAACAATCCCTGTATACTATTGCAGTGAAAAATGATGTGGTGGGAAGACTATATTCATTCGCTGCGAACAAGTGTAAGGCGGAATATCCGGGCCCGGCTCCGGAAGCTGGAGACTTCCGGGAAGGTAACATTCAGATGCATTGATAAACAGACTGATTTCGAAGAAGTTGAACAGGTTCTGGGTACTATGTATGCTATCAGGTTAAGAGAATCAGGCCGAAATCCCAAAACTCGGGATGAACTTCTTTTCAGAAAAGAGTTGATCACTCAAGGATTTCAGGAGAAGTACCTCGTGCTTTTCCTTTTGCAGTATGTCAGGCATTTATCCCTGGAAGTTGGATTTCTCGGCAGGAGGAAAACCCCAGACGAAAGTTACCGTTTTCAGTTCATCACGAAGGCTACGGGCATTACTGTACCGTGTTCTGTTGACAAAGTCTGGAGTCCAGACAAATTCATGAAGAGATGATCGTTTTACTCCGGATTTTGAAAGCCGGACACTCATCGGAACCGGTATACCATTTACACCTTGGCTTGCAATCGAGGCAGGAAACGATCATCTCTTCATGGTGCTGGGCTTTGGATACCCAATGCGGGTCTGCTAGGATCGGTCTACCCAGGTTCACAAAATCGGCGTAGTTATGTTCAATCAAATAATTCGCGCGTTCAGGTGTGCGGATCTCATTCACCACTCCCACCGGTAGCCCAACCCTGGATTTGATCACGGTTCCGCTGTAACAGATCCAGTTGAATTCGAATCCTTTGGGCGGACGGGGAAGACTTACCAGGGTGCCTCCGTGTGAAACATCAAGTAAATCCACTTTTTGCTGTTCCAGTAACTGTGCAATGCGGATCCCATTTTCAAGTGCCGGAGAGTTTGCTCCCATGCGGTAAGCCACTAAAAAGGAATTCCCGCACCGGGTCCTGATCCCTTCGATGATCTCACAAGCCAGCTTCATCCTGCCCCAAAGATCTCCTCCATATTCATCTTCCCTGTGGTTGTAATGACTTGACGCAAACTGACTGAGGAGGTAACCGTGGGCTCCATGAATCTGGACACCGTCAAATCCGGCCTGTTGTGCCCGTAACGCTGCCCGGATAAAATTATCCCGGATGGCGTGAATTTCTTCTAGGGTCAAAGCTCTTGATTTCGGGTTTTTTGGATCGGCGGAGGGTCCCAATGGCAACTGGGTGACACTTTCTGGTGCGACAAGTCCGGCATGATGCAGCTGAATCAGGGAGACGGCCCCAAAGGCTTTCACAACTCTGGAAATCTGGCTCAGTCCTTCAATTTGCTCATCAGACCATATTCCCAATTGGCAGGGAGCTAACCGGCCATCATTTTGGATACAGGTTGCCTCGGTCACGATAATACCAGCACCCCCTTCAGCTCGTTCGTGGTAATGGTCAATGTTTCTTTTGGTGACCAATCCATCTTCCCCCGTATACTCAAAGCAGACCATGGGAGGCATGATCACCCGGTTTTTAACAGGGATGCCTTTCAATATAAAAGAGGTAAAAAGGGCCAGCATACTTAATTCGATTTCGTAAAAGGATGCGGATTTTTCCACATCTTCCAAATGAGAAAGACCGGAAAAAGAAACCAGGGAGCATTGGCCAGCAATACCAACGGCAGGTTGAGGGCCGGTGTGGGGCCCCAGATCTCTTCACTGCAGATGATGGTTACATTGGTAAAGAGTATAGACATCACAATGAACGTCGGGATCCGGATCCAGTCTTTTCCTTTACTAAACGCATAGATCGCAAAGGCGTAATAGGGGCCGAAAAGAATGACATCCAGCCAGATTGTCGCTTTCCACCAAACCGGACGGAGCCACGGAAGGGGATCGAAGGTACTCCCCCACCAGTGTACCATATCCACTAGGAAAGGTAAGGGCCAGACCGGGTACTTAAAGTTTCCTGGATCTTGAATAACAAGTTGCTCAAGATCAACGATGTACGTTATAAAGAACAGGTTTAATAAGAAAAATACCAGGTAGATGTAATCCACCTTTCGCTGTTTTAGAGGAATCGGGGTGCGCATATGTGGTTTAATTAACAGTTTGCAGTTGGCAGTTGCAGTTGGCAAAGGTAAAATAAATCAAAGATTTTTCATCTTCTCACGGCCGGTCCGGGCCATCTGACATGCGAGGTTCAGCCTGAATCCCGAAAAGTTGGAGATGAACGCCCCCAACCTGACCGAAGGGTCTGAGTACATGATAGGTTTTGGTTTAAGGATCAGCCGGATCAATTGATCGGCCACATCTTCAGGCGTTCTGGGTTTGGTGAATTTCCGGGTCAGCCAGTTTTGTTTCCGGCTCATGAGAAAGTCCTGCGAAACTTCCCCGATCCGTGATTCGGGCTTAGAGTCTGTCAGAATGTACCCGGGGAAATACTCACTGACGATAATCCCTGAACCGGTCCATTCGGCTTGGATGGTGCGGGTCCATGCCGAAAACGCAGCTTTCGAGCACACATAAGGAGCATAAAAAGGGATCCCCATCATAAACCCGGGAGAGCCGATGTTGATAATATGCAATCCTCCATGATCTTTCGATAGGGACACCGCTTCCTGTGTTGCGGCAACTGCTCCGATCAGGTTGGTCTGGATGGTTTTCAGGAGATCTGCGGAAGAGACTGTTTCAGCCGGTGAGACAATAATACAGGCTGCATTGTTGACCAATACATCTAATCTGCCAAAATGTGCGATTACGTCCCTGACCATTTGCTTTGCCTGAAGTTCGTCGTGCATATCCACCCGGATGACAAAGGCACCGGTCATCTTTTCTGCCAGTTCATCAAGCTTATCTTTTCGACGGGCTGCAAGGGCCACCCGGGCGCCTGCCCGCTCAAAAGCCAGGGCAGCTGCCGCACCTATTCCCGAAGAAGCGCCTGTGATAAGAATGATCTTGTCGCGGATATACATGAATTACGAATTACGAATTAGGCAAAAATCGAGATTTCAATCGTAAATTTAAAATTATACTTCGTAAATTCATAAGTTTGTATGAACCAAATACGAGATTATGAGGACAAGTATACACCTGCTGCTCTTGCTGATCCTCGGATCAGGAGCGATCATCTCCTGCCAGAATTCAGGAAACCGGAATGCATCATCCGATACTTTAACACTTTCCGTCATGAAAACACCATTTGGCATTGCCGACAACAAAGAGGTTTTCCTCTATACACTCACTAACAAACATGCGATCACAGTAAAGATCACCAACTATGGCGCCATCATCACCCAGATATGGATTCCGGACAAATCAGGAAGACCGGGGGATATTGTGCTAGGATATGACAGCCTGCAGGATTACATTCAAAATAATCCCTATTTCGGAGCCATTGCGGGAAGGTATGCCAACCGGATCGCCAAAGGGAAGTTTTCGCTGGATGGAAAAACTTATCAACTGGTAAAAAACAACGGGAATAACCATCTGCATGGTGGAGCTAAGGGACTGGACAAAGTCGTGTGGGATGCCCACGAATTTTCGGATTCGCTGGTAACCGGGGTAGTTCTGACGTACCTGAGCAAGGATGGAGAAGAAGGGTATCCCGGAAATTTGAACATTCAGGTCACCTACTCATTAAATAACCTGGATGAACTGGAAACGCTTATCGAAGCTACAACGGATAAACCTACCCCTGTTAATCTTTGCAACCACACCTATTTCAATCTTAGCGAAGCCGACACCAATATTCTGGGGCACATTCTTTCTATCGTAGCAGCAGAACTCACCGATGTAAATGATGAGCTGATTCCTACAGGTACGCTTCCCCCAATTGCAGGAACGCCTATGGATTTCAATATACCTCATCAAATCGGTCAGGGGATCTCTGACGTTAAGGGCGGGTATGACCACAACTATGTGTTGTCGAAAACTCCCGGAGCATTTGCCTTTGCTGCGACCTTGATAGATCCACGGTCTGGACGCGAAGTCAAGATCTATACGACCCAACCCGGGATTCAGTTCTACTCAGGGAATTTCCTGGATGGCACCATCCAAGGAAAGGGCGGGAAAATTTACCAAAAACATTATGGATTATGCCTTGAAACGCAGCATTTCCCAGACTCCCCGAACCAGCCAGCCTTTCCGAATACCATTCTGAGACCAGGGGAGGAGTATAAGGAGGTGACGGTGTACAAGTTTAGGGTGACTGATCAATGAAGAGAGAACAGAGAACAGTGAACAGTGAAAAGTGAATAGTGAATAATGACTGGTGACCGGTAACTGCCAACTGCCAACTGGTAACTGCTAACTTACTTTTCTGACGCCGTCGGAGACTTCGGCGAGGTAGAAATCGGCTTTCAGGCCGGTTTTCAGGTGATAATTCCTTCCAACCTGATCCATGAAGTGATCTACTGTTTCATTCTTCACTAGGTTTACTGTACAACCTCCAAATCCAGCTCCGGTCATCCGGGCGCCCAGTACTCCGTTGATTTTCTGCGCTTCTTCTACGAGCGTATCCAACTCGATTCCTGTCACTTCATAATTCTCTTTCAGCGATTCGTGTGAAGCGTTCATCAACGCGCCAAACTGCAGGATATCATGGTTCCAAAGGCAGGAGACCGAATTCAGCACACGTTGGTTTTCAGAGAGTACATGGCGGGCTCTGCGGCGAATGACTTCATCGGGAATCTGATCCTGGATTTTGTAAAACTGCATAAAACTGATCTCTCCCAACTGACTGATATCGAATAATCTGCTAAGATAAGAGACCGCGAGTTGACATTCGGCCACCCGTTCATTGTATTTGGAATCGGTTAACCCCCGCTGCTTATTGGTATTTGCGATGACCAGGCTGATTCCATCCAGGATCAGGGGCACCATCTTGTTTTCAAGGGTTCGGCAGTTCAGGAAAATAGCGTGATCCTTTTCCCCCATCCCGACAGCAAACTGATCCATGATCCCGCAGTTTACACCGACAAACTGGTTCTCCGCTTTTTGCGAAAGTCTGATCAATTCCAGCAGGCTGATTTCCGTCTTCAGAATTGCATTTAAAGCAAAAGCCGTCACCATCTCAATGGATGCCGAGGAGGATAAACCGGCGCTATTGGGGATGGTTCCCGAGTAGAGCAACTCCATCCCGGGGATACGAATGTTGCGCTGTTTGAATTGATCAAAAATTCCCAACGGGTAATTGACCCACTGCTTTTCAACCCTGTTGGAAATATCCGCAACCGGGATCTCTGCCCGGAAATCAAAATTCGTTGAAGCAAGCCGGATAAGGGGCCCTTCTATCCTCCGGATGATAAGATTAATTCCGAACTGAAGGGCACATGGCAGAACAAAGCCTCCGTTGTAATCGGTATGTTCACCGATCAAGTTTACGCGACCCGGGGCGAAAAACGGGGCAGGTTGATTTTCAGGTTGTCCGAAGAGCTGGAAATACATCCTGTAAAGTGCATCATGGTTCATACAAAGAGTTCGATTTACGGCCGAAGGTAGAAAATTTTTTACTTTTGCACCCGGATTAACCTACATTCTAATGAAAACATATTTCAAGATTTTTCTCTTATTGACTCTTTTTGTATTTGGAGCAGCTCCCTCTTTTGCACAGGACGAGGGAATCTTATCCCTGAACGGAACCTGGCAGTTCCGGCAACAAGGATCCACTAAAATCTACAATGCAGAGGTTCCGGGGCTGGTTCAACTTGTTTTAAAACAAAACCGGGTTATTGCGGATCCCTTTTATGCCACCTATGAAGAGAAGCTGCAATGGATCAGTGACACGGGATGGGTTTATGAGAAGTATTTTCAACTCGACCGCGAGTTTTTTGCCAACCGCCATATTGAGCTGGTATGTGAAGGCCTGGACACTTACGCTAATGTGTATATCAATGATTCCCTGGTGATTACGGCTGATAACATGTTCAAATCATGGGTTGCCAACATCAAGCGGTTTCTTCGAATGGGATATAATAAAATCAAGATTGAATTTCCTTCGATTACCAAATTGAACAAGGCTTTCTACCATCAGTTACCTTATAAGCTACCCGGTGATGAAAAGGTGGTTTGCCGCAAAGCGGCTTATCAGTTTGGCTGGGATTGGGGACCCCGGTTTGTTACCATGGGGATATGGAAACCGATATATATTCGCTACTGGAAATATGTCAATGTTCTGGGAGTCAATTTTATCCAGAAAAGTCTGACCGACTCGGTCGCGAAGATGGTCGCTGCTTTTGTCGTAAACTCAACGCTCTCTGACACAGCCGAATTCAAGCTTCTCTATGATACAAGCGTTTTCTTCACGGGGAAAGAGAAACTGAACAAAGGGATCAATGCCATCCGGATTGATTTTGACCTTACCAATCCCAAGAGGTGGAATCCCAACGGCATGGGAGCTCCGGTACTTTACAATTTAGGCTATCAGGTATTTTTCGCGGGGTATCTGGAAGGTGAAGGCCATCAGAAAATCGGATTGCGAACCGTTGAGTTGGTTCAGGAACCCGACTCCATTGGCCGTTCTTTTTATCTGAAGATCAACGGGAAGCCGGTTTTTGTGCGGGGGGCTAACTACATTCCGATGGACAATTTTCCAACCCGTGTTACAGACTCTATGTACAATGCATTACTCACTGATGCAGACCTTGCGAACATGAATATGCTCCGGGTATGGGGAGGAGGTATTTATGAACACGATACTTTTTATGACTTGTGCGATAAGAAGGGAATTATGGTGTGGCAGGATTTCATGTTTGCCAATGCTATGTATCCCGACTCTCCCGAATTCCTCAACAGCGTCAGAGATGAAGTAATCCAGAATATCGTCAGGCTGCGCCGGCACCCCTGTATTGTCCTCTGGTGCGGGAACAATGAGATAGACGAAGGCTGGCATAACTGGGGGTGGGTGAAAGAATACGGGTACAGCAAGGACGATTCTACCCGAATTTACAACAACTACAAGAAGATGTTCCGAGAGGTGATCCCTTACGCGGTGATCAAGCATGATACCCTGCGTCCGTATATCTCCACAAGCCCAAAATACGGCTGGGGGAAAACGTCCAGTCTCACGGAAGGGGATATGCACTACTGGGGAGTCTGGTGGGGAAAAGAGCCTTTTGAGATGTACAACAAAAAGGTCGGCCGATTCATGTCGGAATATGGATTCCAGGGATTTCCCGATTATACAACGATTGAGAAGTTTACCCGTGAGGCTGATCGCCAGTTGGGGTCGATTGTCATGAAAGCCCATCAGAAACATCCTGTCGGATACGAAACGATTGACGAATACATGCGGCGGGATTACAAGGTTCCCACAGATTTTAAAATGTACGGGTACGTAAGTCAACTTTTGCAGGCCGACGGTATTAAGACTGCTATCGATGCCCACCGCAGAGCCAAGCCGGCTTGCATGGGAACCATGTACTGGCAATTGAACGATTCATGGCCTGTTGTATCCTGGTCTTCTATTGATTACTATGGAAAGAAGAAGGCCTTGTATTATGCCGTGAAACGCGAGTACAGGGATTTCTTTGTCGAGCCGGTCATGAAGGGTGACCGGTTGAAGGTTTACGCAACCTTTGATGAACCGGATCCGCAAAAAGCAAATTTCCGGGTGGTCCTTTCTGATTTTAACGGACGGGTTCTCTGGCAGCAGCAAACGGTATACACATTTGCAGCAGACAGAACGGAAATTGTGGTAGATACAAATCTTTCATCAACCCTGGAAGGAGCTGACAAGTCCTCTCTTTTCGTTTATGCCGAGATTCAAAATATCCTGGGAGTAAGGGCTACTAACATTTGCTACTTCGTGCCTCCCAAGGATATGAAGCTGGAGAAAGCAGAGATTGAAGTGACCGTGCAGGAGATCAAGGAAGGGTATATGATTGACCTTTACACATCAAAACTTGCCAAAGGCGTATATTTGTCAACTCCTGTGAACGGAGAATTCACTGACAACTATTTCGACCTGCTCCCCTTTGAGGCAAAGAGAATCCAATTCAAGACAACAGAGCGAGTCGATGACTTTGCCAGTAAAATCAACTTAATCACCCTGTTAGACTCATTTACACCATGATATCCCGCAGGCAATTACCGTTGGCACGCTGATGACGCGGATAAAACGCGGGTTTTGGCCCCCTGACCGTCCCGTCAGAACTGAAGCAATAGCCTGTCCAATTGCATCTGCTGAATCCCCAAGCCTCCAATTTCCGGAATGCAGATGTGGTGCTAACAGCCGACTGCGTGCCCTTTGCCATGGGTAATTTCCACGCCCGTTTCCTGAAAGGGAAATCGCTGGCTATTCAATAAAAAATGTTGATATCGCGGAAATCTGTAAAAAAATCAGAAAATCAGACCCAAAATTGTTAATAACCCCTATTTTTGCCAGGAACATTTCGGACTACAGTACTATAAAAGACAGGGATTTATTCCAGGGGATTTAGAAGGTGAATCGGTTTCCAAGATCCTCGAGTACGCCTGCGACGATTGGTGCATAGCAGAGCTGACAAAAGCCATGGGTAAAGAGAATGAATAACCAGTGGTTTGCGCCTTTTGATCCCTATGAGGTCAATTTCAATTACACCGAAGCAAATGCCTGGCAATACAGATTCTATGTTCCTCAGGATATTTCCGGACTGATCAACCTCATGGGTGGAACCAAACAGTTTTCGAAACGACTGGATGACCTCTTCTCTGCGAGTACCGAAACCACCGGCCGGAATCAGGCAGATATTACGGGACTTATCGGTCATTATGCTCATGGAAATGAACCGAGTCATCATATGGCATACCTTTACAACTATGTGGGACAACCATGGAAAACGCAGGAGCTCGTACATCAAATCATGCAAAATTTTTACACCAACACCCGGGATGGTTTATACGGAAACGAAGATTGCGGACAACTATCGGCCTGGTATGTATTCAGCGCCCTGGGCTTTTATCCGGTAACTCCAGGGTCTGATTTTTATGCGATCGGTACACCCTTGTTCCCCTTTGCCAAGATGGAGCTGGAGAACGGAAAAACTTTCACAATTAAAGCAAACAACCTGCATAGTGAGAATCGCTATATTCAATCCTGCACGCTAAACGGAAGAAACCATGAGGCACCAGCCATAAGCCATGAGGAGATCATGACCGGAGGAGAACTTCGTTTCGAAATGGGACCCAAGCCAAATAAGGATTGGGGAGTCTCGTTGGCAGATACGGGATACGGGATACGAGTAAGATTATCCGGCATCCGGGATCTGAAAGCACATTCTTTCTCTATTCCGGACCTTTCACCATTTACGAGACCTCGGATCTGCAAGCCTTTGCCCAGAAAGAGGGCGGAGAAGCAAGTTTCCTCATCGAATCCCCGTTCCGGAAGATTCCAAAGAACCGAAAGATAAGACTGAATACCCGGTACGCCCCTCAGTATGCTGCGGGTGGTGACATTGCCCTGATCGATTTCAGAAAAGGAGGCAAAAACTTCAAAACCGGTATTTGGCAAGGGTATGAGAGGGTTGACCTGGATGCCGTTGTGGATCTCGGTGAAATCCAAGAAGTAAAGAAGATCTCCACGGGATCGACTTTTCCCTTGCCGGAGTTTCCATTCATGAAGTTTCCCAGAAAGATTATACCGTCAGAACCCTTGAGCAGTGGGCCGATCTTGATCCTCCGGCCAAGGTGAGGTTTGTCAGAGTGGTTGCGAAAAGCCAGAAAACCTGTCCCGACTGGCATCCGGGAGCGGGGAATAAATGCTGGATTTTTGTGGATGAGGTCAGCGTGGAGTGAAGGGATTGCCATATATCGCCATTTATTGCCATAAATTGCCATTTATTGGCATGAAAGATTAATTGGCGTTATATTTACATGGTTTTACTTTTTTACCCTAAAAAGCACAAGTTATGAGAAAAGTTTTTTTTCCTTTTGTGATGGCGGGTTTCGCCATCTTGTTTCATGGAGGTCAGGTGTTTTCCTGCACCACCATGATTGTAACCAAAGGCGCCAGCGCTGATGGCTCCATGCTGGTCGCCCATTCGGATGACGATGAACTTGGCGATCAACGGATGATATTTGTTCCCTCCCGGATCCAGCAAGGATTTCGTCACATCTATCAGGAGCATTACCGTTACCCGAGGATCAACACCCCGG
>JAZDGR010000179.1:0-47910 GCA_043806735.1 bacterium
ATTACTTGATGATCTTACTGATGCCGGGAAAAAAATCTTTATCACCACCCAACTCGAAACCCGCAAAGCCGTGGAGATGTTTCTGGCAGATGAATTGAGTAGCGATAAGGAAGCCTGTTGTCATCATGAATAATGGGTGAACCTGTCTTTTCAACCAACCCGGATAGAATTAACAGATCATGAGCCTGGTTGAATTATTAAAGAAAAATGTCAGATTTCAAGAGGGACTGACTGCTTGCATCAACTGTGGCACCTGTACGGCAATCTGCCCGGCAGCACACTTTTATGAGTATGATCCCAGGATGATCGTTGATACTGTTCAACATGGAAATGAGACCGAAATATTGGCCTTGTTGGAATCCGATACCATTTGGTACTGTGGTGAATGCTTGAGCTGTAAAACCCGTTGCCCACGGAATAATACACCGGGCTATGTAGTCCAGGCCTTACGCAACTTGTCCCAGGAGCTTGGGTATTTTAGAAAATCGGGAAAAGGAAGACAGCAGCTTGAGGTTAAGAGAATTATCGGTAAAAACATGATCGAATATGGGTATTGTGTTTTTTTGGATGAAATCGACCTGGAGGGACATCCGGAACAAGGGCCGGTTTGGCAATGGTATAAAGATAATGCGGAAAGCATCCTGAAAAGGCTTGGTGCAAATTACAAAGGTGAGGGAGCGGGTACCCTGCGAAAAATCAGTGAGGAGGATTTGAAAGAGCTGAACCGGATTTTTGAGGTCACCGGGGCGATAAAACGGTTTGAGGATATTGAGAAATACTGTAGAAGCGAAGTGGTGAAATAGTGAAATAGTGAAATAGCGAAATAGTGAAGAAAACTTGAAAATTGGTTGAAGGATGAAGATTGAAGGGAAACAGAGGCTTTGGAATGAATATCAAAAAGATATTGCGGATGACCATTATTATTTTGCGCGTAGCTGTATCAGGCAAAATTTCTTTCCTGGGTCTGAAATTGCATTTCTCAAGATATTACAAGATTATCTTCATAAAGATGTTTATGACGATTCGCATCAGACAACTTGTACCGGAATTGCCTATCATTCAGCGTTGATCCCTTTTGAAACCACCCGAGCCGTTGTAGCCAGGCAATTCTCCCTGATGAACCAGGCAAATTATAAAAATTTTGTCCCATCCTGTGTTACCTCTTTTGGTGTTTATTCTGAGGTGATCGAAACCTGGAAAAACTTTCCTGATACATTGGATCAATCGCGTCAACAACTGAGGGAAGCCACCGGCAGGGAATTTTCCTGTCCCGAAAATATTGCACATACCAGTGACATCATATTTAAATACCGGAAGGAGATTGCAGAACAAGCCAGATACAAATTGACCAACAGAAACACTGGGGAACCATTAAAAGTGGTCGAACACATCGGATGTCATTATGCAAAGATGTTTCCCCAAAAAGGTATTGGCGGAGCAGAATATTCTTATGTGCTTACCGGTATGGTTGAAGAGTGGGGTGGGGCAATCATTGATTACCCGGAACGCCGCCACTGCTGCGGCTTTGGTTTCAGGAATTATGTTATCAAGGAAAACCGCGGTTATTCACTCTCCAATTCAAAGATCAAGTTTGACTCCATGGAACCTTATAAACCTGATTTTATCGTTGCTAATTGTCCGGGATGCACCTATTTTCTGGATCGCTGGCAATACGTAATTGCAGAAATGACGGGTAAAACTTATGGAAATAATGGATATGGAATTCCCGTCCTGACTTACGAAGAAATGGCCGGCCTGGTATTGGGAATGGATCCCTGGGATTTAGGAATGCAACTCCATCAGGTTTCAGTTGAACCTCTGCTAGATAAAATAGGAATAAATTATGATCCTTCAAAAAAGTACAGGGGAAATCTCAATGAAAATATTGGCATTCCGGACAAACCGGAAGTCCTGAAAACATAAAAAGTGGGTGTTTGTTCAAACATTTCGATAATCGAAATGGATTTCTTTTCTTGGTTTGGAAAATACCTTTGAGTTCATGTAAATGTTTTATACCTTTGGTTTGTGGTGCCATCTCCTTTGGTTTCTTCGTTTATAACTAATTCAAATATAACCAAATATGAGGATGGTGTTGCGTTTTTATCGAAAAATTGTCAGCATGTTATTAACATATATCTATAAATAATTGCGTTCAATTTTTAACCCCGAAACTTGAGTTTATAACCTTGTCTTACTCGAGAGGGGGGAATAGTTGCAACTGATGAAGTTTCTCGCTCTTTTTCCGGTTGTCTGCAGTACGATCTTGTTTAGCATGCAGTCTTTATCTCAGACCAGTTTTAACAACAGGCAGGCCGGGATCCAGTTCCTCCGTGATGAAAACTTTATTGAAGCACTGGCGCAGTTGAACCTTGCCATCGTACGTGAACCAGGGTCGGCCGAACTCTACTATTTCCGGGGGTATGCAAAATACGGACTGGACGATCTTATCGGAGCGGAACAGGACTATACCCGGTCGATTGAGCTGTTCCCTTATTCCCCGGATGTGCTGATCAGCCGGGCGGTAGTCAGGGGACAGTTGATGAATGAACCAGGAGCCCTGGAAGATTTCGGGCGGGCTGAAACACTCGATAGCACCAATGCCGAATTGTTCTTCCAGCGGGCCAAAATTCACCTCTATGCGAAACACTTCAACGACTGCATCAACGACTGTTACAAAGCCATTCAACAACAGTACCCCGATGAAAACGTCTATCTGCTGAAAGGCAATGCTGAACTGGGATTAAGCCATTTCTATACAGCGATTGCTTCGTTTCGTAAAGCGGTGAACCTGAATCCGGAAAATCCGTTCTGTTACCTTCAGCTGGGAACTGCCTGGCTGGAACTCAACCAGGTAGATTCAGCGCTGTTTTTTCTTGACAAAGCGTACCTGCTGGATAGTACCAACACCTATATCCTTTTCACGCGGGCGCTGGTTTTGGCCAGGAAGCCTGATTACCCTGCAGCGATCATCAATCTGAATACAGTCATCAGCCGTTCTCCTTATAACTCCTATGCTTATTTCAACCGGGCCATCCTGAAGAATGAACAGGAAAAGACCGAAGATGCTATCCGCGACCTGACCATCGTACTTCAGCTCAATCCCAGCAACATCACCAGTTATTATTACCGGGCGCTGATGAAAATGGAGCTGAAGGATTACCCGAGCGCACTGGAAGATCTGAACCGCACCCTCGAGCTTTATCCCGATCATGCAGAAGCCTGCCAGGCGCGATCGCAGGTGAAGACAAAACTGAAGGATCCTGCGGGAGCCAGGGCAGACTACCTGGCCGCCATGAAACTTTATGAGAAAAACAATATCCCCCCCGACAGCCTTTCTCCGGAGAAGGTGGACTACCTGAAAAGCCTGGTCAGCCTGAGTGGAACATTTGAGGAGATGAATACGATGGAGGGCAAGTTTCAGAATCAATTCATCGACATTCAATTTCTTCCGCTTTTCAGACTCTTCCAGGGAACTGCAAACTATGACCAGTTACGGTTTTATGATGCCTACCGCAAACCCCATTATCACTCCCACCTGATCACCTTGACCAACCATGCCGAACTGATTAGTGATTCCCTGGCCCAGACAGAACTGGCCAATACAGATAGCCTGATCCTTCGTACCCCGGACGACCCGGAACTTCATCTCCGGAAAGCCCTTTCGTTTGCCGCCCTGAACCGATTCAACCAGGCATTTGATGAATTCGACCTGGCTCAACGAATGGACTCGGTGTTTGCTTTGCTTTATTTTACCCGGGCGAATACGCGATATGAGCTGATCAAACTGATTACATCGCTGAACGATTACCAGAACCAGATTACCATTGGTAATCCTGATCCTTCTTTCCAGGAACAGATCCGCCCCAATGTAGTAGAGCATACCTACGAAGAGGTGCTGGCTGATTATTCCAGGGCCATCGGGCTTGATCCCGCGTTTCCTTATGCCTGGTACAACCGGGGAGTTGTCAATGGCTTCCTCGGGGAGTATGATGATGCCCTGAGTGACTTTCTACAAGCACTAAATAATAATCCGCAACTCGGTGAAGCCCATTACAATATCGGCTTGATCTATCTCTTAAAACAAAATACCGAACAAGGGTGTGAGCACCTTAGCAAGGCCGGGGAGCTGGGTGTGGCTGATGCCTACAAGGTGATGAAACGCCACTGCTACAAATAAGCCTAAAAAATCCATCCTCTTCCCTCTTCCCTCTTCCTTCTTTCACACCGAAGCTCCCAGAATCATTCCCGACAGCATCGGGATCATCCAGATGATCTATACGATGTAATTTTATTCTGTTGTTTTTCAATATATTACATTGATTTATTGCTGAATTTGTCTAATATTCATTACAATTTTAATTTTTGTAACTACTCAGCAGGTAACCGGCATCTTAGACAATAGGCAGAGTGCTTCCAGAACATTTTGAGAGTTTTTGATAGTCGTATCTATTACAGATCGCAACACAGCGAAGCGATGTGCTCCTGCAAACGTTTTGAACTGACCGGAAACTTTCATTTTCACTTTTGCATTTCTGATTGACCTTTCCGAACCGTTATTGTCGGAAGGAATTTTGGGATGATAAAGAAAAGTTAGAATAGCATTATGATTTTTGTTGAGCCGATTCATAAAGGCTTGAACTTTTTTGTGTTTGTCAGAAAGTTCAGTATGCAATAACTCATCCAACCGGCTATGGATAAGCAACACTTTTTCGTTGGGATGCAAATAATCTTCAGGACGAAGTTGTGATTTAAGTTCAAGGGCTTCTTTTAGTAATTGCTTCATCTTTGTAGACCATTGACATTTGAAAGCATCTATAAAATTACCCAATTCGCGAAGAAGATGAGAGGTGCAAATTTGATGCAACTTAGCCCGAACTTTTAATTGAGCAGGCAAGCAATCGCTAACATATACTGAAACAGGAAAACCGTTTTTGAATAAGTTACTGATGGTTTCAAATCCACGACTCATAGATGCGACAAGAAAAGTAAGCACAGGCGTTTGAAAAGTCCATAGCCATCCTTTTTTGCCATTGATTTTTATGCCTGATTCATCACCGCCTACAACGGAAGATTGTGATACACGTACTTTTATTTCTTCATAAACAGTTTGTGCTTTTTCGGTGAGGTCTTTCAACATATTATCAATCGTGCCCTCGCTGATAGGCAGATTCAGACAATCTCTCATGAATTCTGCGATTCGTTCATACGACAAATACTGGCGCACGGATAAATAAGCTACCCACGCGCTTACTTGCTGGCCGTATTGAATGTTTGCCTGCAAGCGTTCGGGAAGTTCATTGGTGGTAACAAAGCCACATTTTTTACAAACGCATGAATAGGATTGATGCTCTACATATTGCGGGACAATAGGAGGCAATTCCACTTCCTGCTTTCGTTCTCCTAAAACGACTTCATTCCTTGCTAACTCTTCTCCGCATTGCTTGCAATACTTGGGGCGGTACTCTACTATTTTATCCGGTTTTTCTTTCATCTGTAGTGTAACGCCCTCATGACCCGTTTGTCCCCCTGTTTTACGGGTGGATGGCTCTCGCAAACTTTTTTTATTGCTCCTGCCAATATCCTGTGATGGCGGGGTTGAACTGGTATTGCTGTTGCGTCCGTTTTTTAAAAGCTGTATCTGCTCTTGTAAAGAAACTATTTGCTGTTGCAATGCTTGGTTTTGCTCTTGCATTTTCAACACCTGCGTTTTGAGCGCAGTGTATTCAACTAATGGTATAGTAATCGTTTCGATGTGAAAATTTTTTCACAAAGGAAACTCGTTTTGTTCGTTGCTATAACATTACGAAAATATTTTTTTAACCAATACATTGTTAATATTGTAAAATGTTTTATCTTACCTGCTGAGTAGTCACGAAAAAGCTATTCAATTTCATACTTCTTTAGCAAATGAAAATCCCAAAGCAGTTTATTGTAAAAATCCATCCGTTTCTCGAAAATAAACGGTATCTTGCAAATAAACTACCAAAAGATGAAAGGCGATAGATTTGACAACAGGCACAATCTAATGAATTATCAGAAAGTTATTCCCAAAGAGAAGCAAGAGAATGGGTCAATAAAAGATAAATTCCCCGTTGTTCTGGATGACGGAAGGACAACCATATTTATCTCAGACAAAAAGAAGGCGCAGGAGGTTATTGAAAGGTACAAAAACAGGCTAAAGCATTAGATTATACTGAAACAGGGTCATATAATTTGTTAATCCAATATGAAAACCAAAGAAAAGAGGTCTTTTTTATCTGACATCCCAAGTTGGGTGTTAGCGATTTTAACCGTTATCGTAGCAACCGTTGTTTTATTCGGTCTGGGTGAGGGGGTGAGTCAGTTCATAAACATAGATGAGAGTATTGGCGGGGCTCTTGCCTATAGCCTTTATGATGTACTCATTGCCATTGGTTGTTATTTTATTGTCAAACAGAACCCCAGGAGCATCTGGTATGTCCCGCTGATATGCAACGCGGTGGGCATTATTGCCGCAATCGTGGAACCCACATTCTGGGCAACATCGTTGTGGATGCTGATATGTGGGGGGTGGGTGCTGTCACTGGTTGCATCGTTTATTGGGGTTAAAGTTAGAAGAAGGGCGAATAACCGTAGTAAAATCTAAATCCGCAATTGCATTCTTGAGATACCCATCCCGACATGGCAGGCTTTTTATTCAATGTGACGGTAGTTCTTAGCATTTTGATATTAAAGACCGGCACCAAGTATTATCTGCGTTTTACCAGATAGCATTATGACATGGCATTCGTCATTTCCAATGATATATTTTTCATTGACTATTTCCGTAGTTCCCAATAATCCATGAAACTCAAATTCAGTCCCATTTTTTAAGGTCATTCCAATCTTGCTGTCAGTCAGCACAAAGTAAATTCCATTCAGCCTGTTTATGCTGTCAAGGTAATGGTCTTCCTGAGAAAAATCAATAACCTCATCGGTACTTGTTTTTTTTACAAAATACTGACTCAGAATGACCGGGTTTGATGCCGCATCTTTAATCGAAATGGTCAACATTCGGTACTCCTGTGTACACATTACCCCATTGTCTCTCTTGCAGGAAATAAGCATCATTGAACATATGATTATAAATAAGGAGAATGGATTTTTCATGGAGCATATCATTTAAGGCACTGGTTGTGTTTCCGAATACAAAGGTGGTCGTAATGAATGATAAAGATAGCAATTGCTATCAAATCCCTGGCTGCACAGCCAAATATTCCCGCCCCTCGGTGACATACGCTAAGATTTGGACACGGGGCGGATGCTTTGAACTCATTGGGGAGGGGGCGGGCGAAGGTAAAAGACTGAGATGGATATTTCTTTTATCATCAGATTTCACTATCTTTGACACACATATATAATATAGGTATGACAAAAATCACATTTTCAGAAAAAGAATTGGAGCAAATCCGCTCGTACTATGAAGCCGAACTTCTGGCAGCCGACGATTATGTCAAAGGTATTAAGGAGATTCTGGCCAAATTGAGGCCGGACCAAGAGAAAAAGGCAGCCCCAATCGGTGCCGCCGCTGGAGCAAAGGTAAAACCGGCAAAGGAAACCGGCAAGAAGCGCGGACGCCCTTCAAAAGCAAAGACGGAAGAACCGACGAAAACGGAAGAACCGAAGCCGAAGGAGAAGCGTGGCAGAAAGAGAAAGGTTGCCGTGAAGAAGGTGACGCCAGAGATTCAGCCAGCGGTTATGGTCGAAATGGCAAAGGCCGCACCGGAGAAGAAGGCTGTTACGTCCACGAAACGTAAAAAAAGACCTCGCATTTCAGGATATCGCCAAAAGGGAGTTTATTTAACCAACTTGAGCAAACCCTTGCCAAGGAAGCCCGCTGAAGTGAATCAGATACCAGAGGAGCCAATCACACCAGAAGCTGTTCCTGAAGTATCAACGGAAACCACATAATTTCATCTTATGAACTCAAAGATTCTCGGCTTGCGTTTTGCAGGTAGTATATTTGGTATTGTCTGCGTGCTGCATCTTTTGAGAATTATTACAAATGTATCAGTTATGATTTCAGGGTGGCTACTGCCCTTATGGGTTAATTGGTTGGGATTTGTGGGGGCTGGGGTACTGTGTATCTGGTTATTGTTGCTTTCTGTGAGCAGGGACAGATAAGACTAATTACTACATTATTTCCCAACTCAAGCAGTTCAACACTCCGCCTCCCAATGCAATCTCACCTGAAAACACGGGGATAACATTTGCATCCCCAAATATCTCACCGAACCTCTTGATTGCCTCGTCATCTTTCACGGGATCACTGAATGTTGGCAGGAATATTTTGTCCCCAACCTGAAGAAAGTTGATATAACACCCGGTTGCCACGCTGTACCCGTTTATCTTTTCATCTATGGGTTGATATGGTACACGCAGCACATCCAGTCCGCTCCCACCCAAAGTCCCGTAGAATCTATCTCTAAAGCTCTGTGGGACATCAATTCTTGAGTAGTCATTCGCAACAACCGTGTGTTCATTGACCCACCGTACCATCCCGTCAGCATGACCAGTTTCGTCCAAAGGCTCGACAGGAATGAAAATGACCTGCTCCACCTTGAGCGACTCCTTCAGCAGGTTTTCCAGATCATCCCGCGGGATTTCGTTATCGTCAAAGACCTTCTCGGTTATTATTGCTTTGCCGAATCCGCGAATCACATTTCCCCCATCGAGGTAGACGGGCACACCATTATATAATATAGGTGTGGGTTTAATACCAAGGGACTTGCAGATCGGAGCGGGGTCGGTTCGTTTGTGGCGGTCTCGTTTGTAGTAATAATCCCTGGTCAGGGTGAACTGGACGAACTCATTCGTACCTGCTTGGATGGGCATAAAGTCACGGAGCCAGATGTCGTTGGTTCCAGACAGAAATTGGTGTTTGATGCCGTGTTTCGTAAATATATCGCTGAAAGACAACAGGAATTTCGAATACTTTTTATTGAGCAATAATGATGAAAGAAATATGCTATGTTGGTTCATTATTGTTTGATTACATTCCATTTATACAATTCATTGACCTTCGTAGCAGTACAGAATCCTCCATTTACTGAAGTAATAGCAACCCGTTCTTTCTCCCTGAACTTGTTTTCAGGACAGATGTCAGTAATGAACCGATAATTTCTGCTTATGAAAGACTCGTATTTGGAAGGTAATATATTATCAAACCTTGAGTCTTTTTTAATGATTCGTTTATGGTGTTCATAAAGACTATTTGCCTTCAGTCCAACTCGACCTGCCGCAAGGGTCAATTTGTCTTTGGTGTTTGATATTCGACGCAGTGCGATAGAATTATTTAGATCCTCCGTTGTGACCGTATGATTCATTTTTGAAAGGGCATCTCGGACATTTAATGGCCCATTGATAAATTTCCCATTCGGTTGAGCTTCACGGATACCTCTGAGGAGAATGCCCGCATAAATCCCGTTATCTTGGTCACCAAATACCAAATCCATCCCTGCTGGATGCCGGAGCCACTCTCCAAAGTTCTTCTGTTCTTCATAACCATATGTAAAAAAGTCCTGATGCCATAAAGAAAGAAGGTAATATTCAATCTCAACTAAGAGAAAGCATTGACCGTTTTTATCAATGACCTCAAATTGTTCAAATAACACTTTTGCTATTCTTGCAAATTCTTTGTGAAGGTCTTCAGACTTATGCTCCACTCGCAAGAAATTCAGATCATCTGTTGTTTTCATATGATAAAGTTTGAGTTATTATTAAAAGGGATGATTTTTTTCCCACTGTCCAATTCCCTCAAGGTATTCAAGGATCAGGTCAACAATCTTCGCCATTTTCTTCCGATCCATCGGGCTCTCCATCGTTGTCAGGTATTGACCGACCGCCCATTTAAGGTCGCCGACCTCCTGTCCCGTTGAATAGTTCCAGTGGAGCCTGAATCCCGTTTCGATGTTGTCGAACTCTTCCTGACTCAAAGGTGGCAATAAATTTCTCCTGATATATTCAAAAACATCCTCGCTGACAATTGATTCAGGAGACTTGAATGCGTCTGGCTCGTACAGTTCAATCAGTTTCCGCTGCTGGTTGATTGGCAGGGACAGCAACCGCTCGTTTAGGGCATTTAACACATCCTCTCTAACATCAAGAAAAACGGGATAGGAAAACTTGAGAAACTGGTGGAATGGCTGCGGGCTCCAAACATAGTGTTGGTCAAATTCAACGGTGCAGGTCATTGGATCGTCATATATGTCATCGGGCGTTTTGGTAACAACATAGATTCGATCGATAGGTTCGTTGCAATCCCACTCAGTTGCAAGAATGTGGATTTTATTTATATCCAGCTTTTTCATAGTAACTATTGTTATAATATTATATAAATAATTAATAATTAATTAGTTAGAACGAATAATGCAAAATAAGGCAATCTTTTTTGAAGTAACAAACCTTATAATTATATAATGATTATATATATTATAGTTCAGGGGATTTGACGGTTGAAATGCCCGTCAATGGCTGGTTACAGCGGTGGATAACTTTTTCGCTTATATAAATTATATGAATGACTGATTAATACTAATGATTTGAAACAATCAGGATAAATTAATTGGGAAATTATTCTATGCAGTTAGAAAGGATATAGTCGACCAAGCATAGTAGTGAAACCGTTTACAATTCTCAGGTTCGATTGAGATTTCCGGCATCGAATCACCGGGCTGCCGACCCGTCCAGCACCACTCCCCCTTCCTCCACCACCGAATGACAGCGTACACCGAGTTCCGCGGCTTCCCGTTTCCATTTCCGGGAATTTGACCTGCTGTTTGAGGCATCGAGTACAATCTGGCCGGGGGAAAAGATCCGAACCAGAGAGGCGATGTCGATTTCAGGATTTCCCCTCAGGATCACAATATCCAGATGCAGTTTGGCTGTAATTCGGTTGGGAATTTTCTTGTCAACAATCCCAATCCGTTGACCGAGAAACTGAAAATAATTTCCCTTCCGCTGAAGAAAAGAGAAATCCAGGGCAGAACTGGCCGAATCGCAGGGGTGGGAAGACAAATAGGTGGTCCGGTTGTGGTGAATATCTCCTGAAGCCCGGAAGGGCTGAAGAATCTCATCGGACAAAGCGATTTTTTTCACTGCCTTGAAGTCCTTGACCGTCACAGATCTCTTTCCGGCTACAAATTCATACAGGGAAGCTCCTTTCACCTGAAAGATCGCAAACCGGATCTGCGAGCGGTGCTGCAATTGGACTGTGAGCCCCGAGATTTCAAACAGGATGAAAAGGCCCAGAAAAAGAAACAGATAAAGAGCCTTCTTTTGGCTAAGAAACAGATAGGTTTGCCCGATAAGGAGGTAGAGTAACAGGGCTTCAGAAACCGACAGGAAGATCCCCGAAGTCGTTGAAAATGGAAGTCCCTCCATAAAACGGATGACCGTATTCAATGTGCCCACCAGGTATGACAAGGCTTTGGCGCTGTATAGCGAGACGAAGGGAACCGCCCCAACCGAAAGGACCCAGATCCCTGTGTAGATGATCAGGCTGGACAGAGGTATTACAAGAATGTTTACCAGGATGAAATAGTTCGGGAACTGATGAAACGCATAGAGACCCAGCGGAAACGTGGCCAGTTGTGCCGCTAACGAAACGGATACCAGCGACCAGATCTTTTCGGGCAGCCAGGCAGAGGTTACGATGAGATCGTAGATGGGTTTGTAAAACAAAACGATGCCGGTTACCGCCAGGTAGGAAAACTTGAACCCGATATCCAGAAGAAGTCCGGGATCTGTCACCAGCATAATAAACAAGGATGCCGCAATTACATTTAGTGTTTCCGGACTCCGTTTCAGGGTTTTTCCTGCGATCACCAGGCTGAGCATCACGGCAGCCCGGAAAACAGGGGGAGACAACCCTGTGATCAACGCATACCCCCAGATGACTGAGATCATAATCAAAGCACGGATAATGACATCCCTTTGTTTTCGCTTCAGGAATCCAAGGAGAAAAGTCAGGAACAGGTAGATCACGCCTACATGCATACCCGAAACGGACAGGATATGCATGGCTCCTGTGCCCGCATAGGCTTGTCGTAACTCTTTGCTGATCCCATCGGTATAACCCAACAACAAGGCGGAAGCCACGGCCAGTTCCTCGCCCCGGATTCCGTTTTCCTGGAAAACAGCGAGCAAACGATCCCGCAAGGCAAATGCAAACTGTTGGACGGAACCCGATCTCTGGAAGTAAATCTTTGACCAGTCGGCGGAATCGGCCCACCCCTGCCAGAAAACTCCCCGGGTCCGGTAATAGCTTGACAGATCAAAACCAGTCGGATTGGATGCACCTCCTACCGATTGAAACCTGATTGAGCATATCAGGTGGTCGCCGTATTGCAATTGTTCCGACCGGCAATCCCTTGCCAATAATACCAGGCATTTCCCACGTTTTGTGAGGGTTTGTTCCCGGGAATTGAACCGGCTGACGGATGCGATCAACCGGACAGTTCCCTTCCCGGTTTTCGGAGGCTCCCGAATTTCCGCAATCCAGGTCTGGGCTGAATCCGGAAAAGGTTCATGGATCTTTACCGAATGCTCATGATAAACCTTCACCACCAGGATTCCGTAACAAAACATGGTTGCTGTGATCACAAGGCCGGTTGTCCACCTGTGCCGGTAAGGGATCTTTAACACGAGGGTGATAAAACAAAGAAGGAAAGCGAAACATGCAGCAATGCAGGTTAGGAATACCATGTTCAGCGGCCAGTGCGGGCGCAGCAGCAGGGGGATAACTCCCCCCAGAAAGGGGATCACCAGACGGATGAGTGGGTATGGCCGCCATGGATTCACGGGAAAACACAGGATTTATTTCCCCATTAATCCGGAAAACGGCAAAAGGTTATACCTTAGGGTTCACAAAATTCATATAAATATTTCCGAGCTTTCTCAGAACCCAGTGAATCCGCCTTATTCCAGTCTTCGCACGCCCCGGCCAGGTCGTTCAGGTATTGACGGGCCACGCCCCGGTTGGCATAGGCTTCGGCATGTTCAGGTTCCATTGCAAGGATGGCAGCCTGGAAATCCCCCAGTTTGGCTTTGGTTATCCCGCTGTGGATCAACTCTTTTTGAGTTTTCTGGGAAAAAGAAAATAGAACTGAAGAAAGGAAAGCAAAGAGAAAAAATATCCTCAAAGCCGGCATATCTATTTGCAATACTGTATGATCAGATCCCTGGAGGCTTCAATCCCCAGCGAGAGAGCCGTATGCCAATCGGAACAGGCCCCCTGCGTATCACCCAGGTAATGCTTGACACGCCCCCGGTTGTTGAAAGCATCCGCATACATGGGATCCAGCTTGATGGCATAGTTAAAATCCTCCAACGCAGCCTGGTAATCTTTCAGCATCATTTTGGCTGCCGCCCGGTTGTTGTAAATCTTCTTATCCTTCGGATTTTGTTTTACGGCTACATCGTAATCCTTCAGGGATCCTTTGAAATCGCGCAGGTAGTGACGGATCATGGCGCGGTTGGCATAGGCATCAAGATAAGTCGAGTCGCAGCGGATCACGTTGGAATAGTTATCCAGTGCACATTGAAAGTCCTGGCGCAGGAAACAGGATGCGGCCATGAAATCAAATGCGGTGGGATTCAGGTTGTACAGATCGAGATACTGTTTCAGGTCCACTTCCGATCCTGCGTAATCACGCATTTCGAAACGGGCTAACCCTCTCCCGAACATAGCCTCTTTGTATGCCGGAGAGATGCGCAACGCATCGGTGAAATCCTGCAAAGCCATCGGATAGTTTTTCGATAACAGATAGGCGAAACCCCTTTTCATATAGGTGTTTCCGTTCTCTATCAATTCAAGGGACTTGTTAAAATCCTCAATGGCCCCTGCGAAGTCTCCCGCTTTTCCCTTTTTTGACCCTGCTACGAAATACTCCTGTGCCTTCTTCTCGGTTTCCGTCAGAACTTTCTTGGGAGGAAAGATCGTCGCTGGCATGGAATCTATTCCGACTGCCTTGATCCGTTGGCTCTGCGAAGAGGTTTTATCCTGCTGCCCGCCGGTTCCTTTCAATTGCTGGGCATGCGAAATGGAATGGATGGAAAAAGAAAAAAAGATGATCAGGGAGAGTGTACAATGAGTGAAAGATTTGCTCATATTTTACATGTTTTGTTGTAATAACTTATGAATCCTGTAAATATTGTATTATCCGCCCGGCCACGCGGTCTGACGCGCCGCTTCCACCCAGTTTGCCTGTCAGCTGGCGGAAATTATCCTTCATTTCCCCGGCTTTTAAGGGGTCCAGGATCTTGCGGAGTTCTTCAATCATATTATCACGGATCAAAAAATGCTGGATAAGCTCTTTCACCACCTCCCGGTCCATGATCAGGTTCACCAGAGAAATAAACCGTACATTGACGATCCTCCTTGCGATCCAGAAGGATAGTGCACTCCCCCTGTAACAAACCACTTCCGGCACCCCGAAAAGAGCCACCTCGAGCGTTGCGGTTCCCGAAGTTACCAAGGCAGCCGTAGACTGGCTCAGAAGATCATACGTCTGGTTAAAGACGACCCTGGCATCCGATCCATTCAAAATGGAATCGTATAACTCTGCGCGGATGGAGGGAGCTGCCGCCACCACGAACTGGTAGTCCCCGAAGAACGGGATTACCTGAATCATCCTGCGTAGCATGGTTTGGATCTCCTGCTTCCGGCTCCCCGGAAGCAGTGCAATGATGGGTTTATTATCCGGAAGCTTGTTCTGCAAAAGAAATTCCTCACGGGAAGCCTGTTTCCGATCTGCATGAATAACGTCAAGCAAAGGGTGTCCGACGAAATCAACCGGATAGCCAAATTTTTTATAAAACTCTTCTTCGAACGGGAGGATGACAAACATCTTTGACACGTGTGCCTGGATAATTTTAACCCGCGAAGATCTCCAGGCCCAGAGCTGTGGAGAAATGTAGTAAAAAACCCGGAACTGATGCGTTGAGGCAAATTTTGCTATCCGGAGGTTAAACCCAGGGTAATCAATCAGGATCACAACATCGGGATGGTAATCCAGGAGGTCTTTTTCGCAGAAACGCAAATTGCCCAGGATGGTTCGCAGATGAATGAACACTTCCCAGAAACCCATAAATGAGAGGTCGCGATAATGCCTGACGAGGGTTCCTCCTGCCTCCTGCATAAGATCGCCTCCCCAGCAACGGAACTGTGCCTGATTGTCCCGTCTTTTCAAGGCTTTCATCAGGTTCGACCCATGGAGGTCTCCCGACGCTTCTCCGGCAATCAGATAGTACTTCATGGCTTCGAAGAGAGGGAAAAATCCCAGTTCCGTAAAACTTCCATGGCAGGATAATCGGTGAAATCGAAGTTGACCGGCACCACCGATACATAGTTGTTTTCCAGGGCCCATTCATCGGTATCCTCTCCATCACCGATACGGGCAAATACACCTCTCATCCAGTAATACTCCCTGCCGCCCGGATCCTTGCGGACGTCAAAATCCTCCTGCCATGTGCCTCCGGCCTGCCGGCAAATCCGGATGCCTTTGATCTCTTTTGCAGGAACATGCGGAATATTCACGTTCAGACATACACCCTCCGGAAGCTGGTTTTTCATGACCCCCCGGATGATCCCATGAACCAAAGACCGGGCAGCGGAAAAATCGGCATCCATCTGCGAATTCAACAACGAGAAACCGATGGATGGAACCCCGGCCATGGCACCCTCAAACACGGCTGCCATAGTTCCTGAGTATATGATGTTGATGGAGGAATTCGATCCATGGTTGATGCCGGAAACAAGCAGGTCGGGACGTTTCCCCAGGATCACCTTGAAAGCCAGCTTGACGCAATCGACCGGAGTTCCGTTGCAACCGTATTTTTCATAATCCGGCTCCTGGTGGATCCGGTCAAGCCGAAGAGGCTGGTGAACAGTCACAGCATGTGAGGTGCCTGATTGAGGCCGGTCGGGAGCCACCACTACAACCTTCCCCATAGGCCGTACAACATCCGTCAGCACCCGAAGTCCGGGAGCTGAAATACCATCATCATTTACAACTAAAATCAGGGGGGGGGGCTGCATCCGAATGTCCTTCTACGTCAGCAAAGGTAGGAATAATTTTTGAGGAGCTCTTCGTAAACCTCCTTCACCGGAAGCCCCATGACATTAAAAAAAGAACCTTCTATTTTACTGATGCCAATGTATCCGATCCACTCCTGGATCCCATAGCCGCCCGCTTTGTCGAACGGCTGGAAATTATTGATGTAATAATCGATCTCCACATCACACAGATCTTTAAAGTAGACCGATGATTCCACATGAAAGATGTTCTTTTTCTTTCGCGATTTGAGGCATACACCTGTGATCACCTCGTGCTTTTTCCCTGAAAGCTTCTTCAGCATAGCCTCTGCTTCCCGGTAATTGCCAGGTTTACCCAGAATCTCTCCCTCCAGAGACACAATGGTATCGGCCGCAAGGATGATCATCTTCGGATCCAACCGCGCCCCATCAAAGGTATCTGCTTTCTTTTCAGCCAGGTAAGTGGCAACCCTGACCGGGGTAAAATCGGCCGGATAGTCCTCCGGAACATCTGTGGCGATGATCTCGAAATCGAGTCCCAACTCCTTCAGCAGGTACTGCCTTCTCGGGGACTGAGAAGCCAGGATGATCTTGAATTCACTAAGTCTTTTATTAATCATATTAGAAACGGAATGAGATAAAAATCATGGAAAGGATCCCGGTCAGCATGATCAATTTGGAGATCCCGCTTGCAAAACGGAATTGCTGTTTCTTTTCCGCTTTGATGACTGTAATAATCAGGAACAACGCAGGCAGCTGAACTGCGACAGCCAGGTACCAGAACAGCCCCGCCAAGCCAAGTCTGAAAATCACCAGCTGACAATAGCTCAGCAGCGCCATGGCGAGCACGATAATCCCCACCACAATGACCTTCGACCATGTGATCCCGATAACGGAGGGGAGGGAGTGTGTCCCAAATTGTGCATCCCCTTTTATGTCTTCCATGTCCTTGATGACTTCCCGGAACAGGCTAACCAGGAAAGCGAAACAAGCATAAGCCAGGAAAACCAACGCCACCCCCTTGAGATTTCCGATTACGGTTGCGAAAAAGTCGGGATTTAACCGAAGGTGAAAAAATTCAAACAGCAGGACCAGGACAATCAGGGTCGCAGAAATGAAGGCAACGATCAGGTTCTTCCAGATAAACAGCTGCTTCCATCTGGCCGAATAGAACCAGAAAAACAAAGCGCCGCAGGGGAAAAGAAGTCCAAACCACAATGAACGGATGCGCCAGGAGAGATAGAAACCGAGAACGACGGCGACAGCGTTCAGCAACAGGTGGAGCTTCATGGCGCTCCGAGGCTGGATCATCTTGGAAACCACAACACTCTCGGGCTTATTTACCCGGTCGATCCTGACATCAAAATAATCGTTTATCACATACCCGCCGGCAGCTAGTAGAACTGTCGCCAGGATGAAGACAATATAGTCGGGTAAAGCGGTCAGGTATTGCGGGTCCCCCCCAAAGAGGATGGGCTTCAGAACACAACATCGCAACAAAAGTTCGATGAGGATCACAATCAGGAGGTTGGGGATCCTGACAAGGGTCACCAGCCATTTCAGCCAGTTCAGGAACCGGCTCTGTTTACCAGTAGTATGCGTCATGATTCATCCATTTTCCCTGGACCTTCATCACCTGTTCAATGACATCACGGACGCATCCCTTACCCCCTGCGAGCGGACTGATATATTTTGCAAGCCTTTTAATCTCTTCGGCTGCGTCTTCCGGACAAGTTGGCATTCCTGCTTCTTTCATAATCTCGAAATCGGGGATGTCGTCTCCCATAAAGAGGACTTCGGATGGGTCCAGTGAATTAGTGTTCAGATAGGTATGAAAAGTTTCCAGTTTATTTTCAATTCCCAGAAAAACGTCTTTGATCTTCAAGGCTTTCAGCCGGTGGGCCATCGATTTGGACTTCGCTCCCGAAATGATCGCTACCCGGTACCCGTTTTTCACGGCCAGTTGCAAAGCATACCCATCTTTGATGTTGGAAATTCTCAGCGCTTCTCCATTTTCGGTCATGATGATCGTACCTTCGGTAAGGACTCCGTCGTAATCGAATATAAAAGTAGTAATGTTCTGCAGAAGAGCTTTATAGTTTGCCATTTTTCCGTTTTTGTTTGATGATACTTTTGCTGATCAGATCATAGATCTCCATATAAACCGCATGTTCTGCCAATAGTTCCCTGTGTTCTTCGAGTACGTGAAAATCTTCCCGGATAGCCGGGCCGGTTTGCAGCGAAAAGAGACCGGTATGCTTTACGTTTGAAGCTGTTTGCCGAATCAGGGGCTTCAGCAGGTCGAACGGGATCCCATGTTTTTGCAAAAGCTCTTCCGCGATAGCGTACATAAAATTTGAAAAGTTCCCAGCAAAAACGGCGGTCATATGAAGGACCTTACGCTGTTCTGAATTGATCAGATGAACGTTGGAGCTCACCTGGCCAGCCAGGTGAAGCAATGCCTTTTCGCCTTCCTGAGAATTTGCTTCCACACAAACCGGAAGCTTGCCAAACGAAATCCGTTTATCTTTCCGGAAAGTTTGAAGCGGATAAAAAACACCGTAATTGGGAGAGGCCGTCGCAAGTTCATCCATGCGGACCGATCCGGAGGTATGTACCACCAATCCTCTGTCTATTCTTATCCTTCCGGCGATTTCCCGGATAGCCGAATCGTTGACGGCGAGGATATACAAGTCGGCATTTCGATCCAGTTGTTCCAATGATCCGATATACGCGGCCCCTGCATTCCGGGCAAGCTTCTTTCCGTGACCAGGTGTCCGGTTGTATACCTGAAGGATATGATATCCCTTCTTTGTAAAGGCCCGGGTTAAATGGGTAGCCAGATTTCCCGCACCCAATAGTACGATATGTTTGATCGGCATCATGGATTCTGCCGAACGAAAGTATAAAAAAAAAGTGGATTAAGTTATGCCTTTGCTGTAGGAGGCCCCATATGATACGGCATCTCACCCCCGACATCCTTGATCTCTCCGTGCATGGCTTCGTATTTGGCCACGTTATCTTTCAACGCTTTGTATAGCCTTTTTGCGTGTTGGGGGGTGAGTATAATCCGTGACTTCACCTTGGCTTTCGGTACTCCCGGCATCATCTTCACAAAGTCGACGATAAATTCCGAAGGAGAGTGTGTGATGATGGCAAGGTTGGAATAGATCCCTTCGCCGATCTCATCTGAGAGCTCAATGTTGAGTTGTTGCTGTGGGTTATTTTTGTCTTGCATGGTTGCCGTTTTTAATCTTCTTCTTTGGAGGCCATCAGGTTTGCGTATTCTTCTTTGCTTCCCACGATCAGATCTTCATATTCGCGAAGGCCTGTACCGGCCGGGATCAGATGGCCCACGATCACATTCTCTTTCAATCCTGCCAGATCATCCCGACGGGCATTGATCGCAGCCTGGGTAAGCACTTTGGTCGTCTCTTGGAACGACGCGGCGGAGATCCAGCTCTTGGTCTGAAGCGAGGCACGTGTAATTCCCTGGAGCACCTGGCGTGCAGTAGCGGGTTTCGCGTCGCGGGCGTCGATCAGTTTCATATCCTTCCGTTTCAGGAGGGAATTGTCATCGCGGAGTTTCCGGGCGCTGATGATCTGGCCGGATTTTACTGAACCGGATTCACCCGGGTCGTCCACGATCTTCTTTCCGTAAATCCAGTCATTCTCATCCTGAAAGTCGATTTTGTTTGCCAGTTCCCCTTCGAGGAAGCGGCTGTCGCCCGGATCTTCCACCTCCACCTTGCGCATCATCTGGCGGACGATGGTTTCAAAGTGTTTGTCGTTGATCTTGACTCCCTGAAGGCGGTAAACCTCCTGGATCTCATTCACGATATACTCCTGCACCTTCATCGGGCCCTTGATGGCCAGAATGTCGCTCGGCGTCAGGGCACCGTCGGAAAGCGGTGTTCCTGCTTTCACGTAGTCGTTCTCCTGGGCGAGGATCTGCTTTGTGGTAGGAACCAGGTAGCGTTTCTCTTCTCCTGTCTTTGACGTAATGATCACCTCACGGTTCCCCCTCTTCAGCTTCTTTGCAAAAGAAACCACTCCGTCGATTTCAGATACAATCGCGGGATCCGACGGGTTTCGGGCTTCAAAGAGCTCGGTCACACGCGGCAAACCGCCGGTGATGTCGCCAGCTTTTCCAATGGCTCTCGGAATCTTGACCAGGACCATCCCGGCTTTGATCGGCATTTTGTCTTCCACCATGATGTGGGCCCCCACGGGAATATCATAGGTTTTAATAATCTCCCCTGTCGAATCCAGGATGTTGATAACCGGATTTTTTCCTTTCTGACGGGATTCGATGATCACCTTCTCATGGTAGCCGGTTTGCTCGTCGGATTCGACCCGGTAGGTAATGCCTTCCAGAATATTTTCAAAGTTCAGTTTTCCGGATACTTCGGAAAGAATCACGGCATTGTATGGATCCCATTCACTGATGAGGCCATCCTTCTTCACTTCAGCCCCGTTTTTAAAATAGAGTTTAGCGCCATAAGGAATATGGGAGGAGGTAAGCGCGATCCGCGTCTTTTTGTCGATGATCCGCATCTCAGCCGACCGGCCGATGACGATATCATACGTACTCCCGTCCTCTGTTTTGTATGGCAGTGACCTCAACTCGTCTATCTCCAGGATCCCATTGTATTTCGCCAGGATACGGGAGGCACTGGCAATATTCACTCCGGCAACCCCGCCTACGTGGAACGTACGCAAGGTTAGCTGGGTACCCGGTTCTCCGATCGACTGGGCAGCAATCACACCCACAGCTTCGCCTTTTTCCACCAGTCGTCCGGTGGCCAGATTCCGGCCGTAGCATTTTGTACAAACCCCCTTCTTCGACTCGCAAGTAAGAACTGAACGGATCTCAACGCCCTCCAGTGGCGAATCTTCGATCAGTTGGGAGATCTCTTCCGTGATCTCCTGTCCGGCCACAATGATTTGCTCCCCGGTTTGCGGATGGTACACGTCATGCAAAGCAACCCGGCCGAGAATACGGTCGTAAAGCGATTCCACCACCTCTTCCTGTTTCTTGAGAGCCGTAATAGTCAATCCGCGCAAAGTACCGCAGTCTTCTTCCGAAATGATGACATCCTGGGCCACATCCACCAAACGGCGGGTAAGATAGCCGGCGTCGGCGGTCTTCAGAGCGGTGTCGGATACTCCCTTACGGGCGCCGTGAGTCGAAATAAAATATTCCAGTACCGACAATCCCTCCTTGAAGTTGGATAGGATGGGGTTTTCAATAATTTCCCCACCGGATGCTCCCGATTTTTGCGGTTTGGCCATCAATCCACGCATGCCGCAAAGCTGGCGGATCTGCTCCTTTGAACCACGGGCGCCCGAATCCAGCATCATGTAAACCGGGTTCAATCCCTGCTTGTCGTTCGACAACTGGTTCATCAGGGAGATTGTTAGCTGGGAGTTAGTATGGGTCCAGATGTCGATGATCTGGTTATATCGTTCATTGTTGGTAATGAATCCCATATTGTAGTTGCTGACCACTTCATCCACTTCTGCCATGGCATTGTCGATCAGACTCTCTTTGATCTCCGGAATGATCACGTCGTCGAGATTAAACGAGAGCCCGCCCTTGAACGCCATGGTGAACCCGAGATCTTTGATGTTATCCAGAAATTGAGCAGTTTTGGCTGTGCCAGTCTTCTTCAGGATGGAGCCGATGATGTCGCGCAACGCCTTTTTGGTCAGAAGCTGGTTAATGTACCCGTACTCCTCGGGAACTACCTGGTTAAAAAGAACACGGCCTACGGTGGTTTCCACAATCTTTGTAATGGATTCGCCGTTTTCATGGGTGGTCAGCCGAACCTTAATTACGGCATGAAGATCGGCGCGGTTTTCATTGTAGGCAATGATCACCTCTTCAGGAGAGTAAAATATCATCCCTTCGCCGAGAACCTTTTTGTCTCCCATGCTTTTCCGGGCTTTTGTCATGTAGTACAGACCCAAAACCATGTCCTGTGAAGGAACCGAGATGGGGGCTCCGTTGGCAGGATTCAGGATGTTATGGGATGCCAGCATCAGTAACTGGGCTTCCAGGATAGCTGCATTACCCAACGGGATATGTACAGCCATCTGGTCACCGTCGAAGTCGGCATTGAATGCGGTACATACGAGCGGGTGAAGCTGGATGGCTTTCCCTTCGATCAATTTCGGCTGAAACGACTGGATCCCCAAGCGGTGCAGCGTAGGTGCACGGTTGAGCAGGACCGGATGGCCCTTCAGTATATTTTCAAGAATGTCCCAAACAACAGGATCTTTCCTGTCGACGATCTTCTTGGCCGATTTCACCGTCTTTACGATGCCTCGCTCCATCATCTTTCGGATGATGAATGGTTTGTAAAGTTCGGAAGCCATATCCTTTGGCAACCCGCATTCATTCAGTTTCAACTCAGGTCCCACCACGATCACCGAACGGCCAGAATAGTCAACCCGTTTTCCGAGCAGATTCTGCCGGAACCGGCCCTGCTTGCCTTTCAGGCTGTCGCTGAGGGATTTCAGCGCCCGGTTCGATTCGGTTTTCACCGCGCTGGCTTTCCGGGAATTATCAAACAGTGAATCGACGGCTTCCTGAAGCATGCGTTTCTCGTTCCGTAAAATGACATCCGGGGCCTTGATCTCGATCAGTCTCTTGAGGCGGTTGTTCCGGATGATCACGCGACGGTAAAGGTCGTTGAGGTCGGATGTGGCAAAACGGCCGCCATCCAGGGGAACGAGAGGACGAAGCTCGGGGGGAATCACGGGGACAACTTTCACAATCATCCATTCCGGACGGTTTTCCAACCGCTTCTGTGCATCCCGGAAGGCCTCAAAAACCTGGAGGCGCTTCAACGCTTCACCCTTCCGTTGCTGGGAAGTTTCGGTGTTGGCTTTGTGGCGAAGTTCAAAAGATTCTTTGTCAAGGTTGAGCCTGGATAGTAGTTCGCAAAGCGCTTCGGCACCCATCTTGGCAATGAATTTATTGGGATCGCTTTCATTCAGGTGCTGATTTTCCTGCGGAATCTTGTCAAGCAAGTCAAAATATTCTTCCTCCGAAAGAAAATCTAGGTAGTTGATCCCCTGTTCTTTCATTATGCCAGGGTTGATCACAACATACTTCTCATAGTAGATAATCGTCTCTAGCTTTTTCGTAGGTAATCCCAGTAAAGAACCGATTTTGTTCGGTAAGGAGCGGAAAAACCAGATGTGAGCTACCGGTACGACCAGCTGAATGTGTCCCATGCGCTCCCTTCTGACCTTCTTTTCAGTCACTTCCACACCGCATCTGTCGCAGACGATTCCTTTATACCTGATTCGTTTGTATTTTCCGCAATGACATTCCCAGTCTTTAACCGGACCGAAAATCCGCTCACAGAACAGTCCGTCGCGCTCGGGTTTATAGGTCCTGTAGTTGATGGTTTCCGGTTTCAGCACTTCGCCGCTGGAAAATTCCAGGATCTTCTCCGGGGACGCCAGACTGATTGTGATGCTCGAGAAACCTCCAGTGATTGGTCCGTCTTTTCTAAAAGCCATATGGTTGTTGATTGACGATTGTTAACAATTGAATAAACTGGTTTGATCCTTAATCGAAACTTATATTCAGGCCGAGGCCTCTGAGTTCGTGGATCAACACATTAAACGACTCGGGGATCCCCGATGTCGGCATGTTGTCTCCCTTGACGATGGATTCATAGGCTTTTGCGCGTCCGATTACATCGTCGGATTTCACCGTCTGGATCTCCAGAAGAATATTGGCGGCACCGAACGCTTCCAGAGCCCATACTTCCATTTCTCCGAACCGCTGGCCGCCGAATTGGGCTTTCCCTCCAAGCGGTTGCTGGGTGATCAGGGAGTAAGGTCCAATCGAACGGGCATGCATCTTGTCGTCAACCATGTGATGGAGTTTCATCATGTAGATGTATCCGACCGTGGTTGGCTGGTCAAACCGCTCTCCGCTCAACCCGTCATATAAGTACACTTTCCCGTTTTCCGGCAGACCTGCCTGCTTCAGGTAGGCATTGATCTCATCCTGAGAAGCCCCGTCAAAGATCGGGGAGGTAAACTTGATGTTCAGGTTCTTTCCGGCCCAACCCAGGATTGTTTCATAGATCTGTCCGAGGTTCATACGCGAAGGAACGCCCAGCGGGTTCAGCACAATATCAACCGGAGTTCCGTCTTCAAGGAACGGCATGTCCTCTTCGCGAACGATCTTGGCAACAATACCCTTGTTTCCGTGGCGGCCGGCCATCTTGTCACCCACTTTCAGCTTTCTTTTCTTGGCAATGTAAACCTTCGCCATCTGAAGGATCCCTGCGGGCAGGTCATCTCCCACCATGGCGGTGAATTTCATCCGGTTGTATTGTCCTAAAAGCTCTTTATGCTTGATGATGAAGTTGTTGACAAGAATTTTGATCTGGTCATTCTTGTCCTTATCCGTCGTCCATTTATTCGGATTGACGATGTTGTAATCGATCTCCATCAGGACTTTCTGGGTGAATTTGATCCCTTTCGGAATGATTTCTGTTTTGAACGTATTGTAAACTCCCTGGGATATCTTTCCATTGACGAAAACGCCCAGTTTCTCAACCAGTTTGGCTTTTAATCTCGACTCTTCCTTCTGGAAATCATCATCGATCTTTCTGATCTCGTCTTTCTCCTTGGCCTTGGCTTTCCGGTCTTTGACGATCCGGGAGAATAGTTTTTTCTCGATCACCACTCCCTTCATCGACGGAGGCGCTTTGAGGGAGGCATCTTTCACGTCTCCTGCCTTATCACCGAAGATAGCCCGTAACAGCTTCTCCTCAGGGGTGGGGTCGCTCTCCCCTTTCGGAGTGATCTTTCCGATCAGGACATCCCCTTCATTTACTTCGGCTCCGATCCGGATCAACCCGTTCTCATCCAGGTCTTTCGTTGCTTCCGCGCTGACGTTGGGGATGTCGTTGGTAAGCTCTTCCACGCCGCGCTTGGTATCCCTGACCTCCAGGGTAAACTCTTCAATATGGATAGAGGTGAAGATATCTTCCTTTACCACTTTTTCTGAAATGACAATGGCATCCTCAAAATTGTATCCTTTCCATGGCATGAAGGCGACCATCAGGTTCCGGCCCAGGGCAAGTTCTCCATCCTGCGTGGCATAGCCTTCGCAAAGGACTTGTCCTTTAACGACTTTATCCCCTTTTCGCACGATCGGGCGAAGGTTGATGCAGGTATTCTGATTGGTTCTGGCAAATTTTGTGAGCTTGTAAGTTTTGGTATCATTCTCAAAACTGACCAGCCTTTCCTTTTCGGTCCGGTCATACCGGATGATGATTTCATTGGCATCAACATACTCTACCACTCCGTTTCCTTCGGCGTTGATCAGAACACGTGAATCGGCAGCAACCATCTGCTCGATTCCCGTTCCCACAATCGAGGCTTCCGGGTTTAGGAGAGGTACCGCTTGGCGCATCATGTTTGATCCCATCAGGGCACGGTTTGCATCGTCATGCTCCAGAAAGGGAATCAGGGAAGCAGCAATGGAAGCAATCTGGTTGGGTGCAATATCGATCATATCGACCTTGGTCTTTTCAATGATCGGATAATCAGCCAGGTACCGGACCTTAACCCGCTCTTCCAGAAGGTTTCCGTTTTCATCAATCGGGGTGCTTGCTTGGGCGATAATTTTATTTTCTTCCTCTTCTGCGGTCAGGTAAACGGGAGGCTCATCCAGGGGAACCTTTCCTTCGATGACTTTCCTGTAAGGGGTTTCAATGAATCCCAACCGGTCAATCTTGGCGTAAACACAGAGGGATGAGATCAGACCAATGTTCGGCCCTTCGGGTGTTTCAATCGTGCAAAGCCGACCGTAATGCGTATAGTGTACGTCTCGCACCTCAAAGCCCGCTCTTTCCCTCGACAAACCACCCGGTCCAAGGGCAGAAATTCTTCGCTTGTGCGTCAATTCGGCCAGCGGATTGGTCTGGTCCATAAACTGCGACAACTGGTTGGTCCCGAAGAAGGTGTTGATCACCGATGAGAGTGTTTTGGCATTGATCAGGTCCATTGGGGTGAACACTTCATTGTCACGTACATTCATTCGCTCACGGATTGTCCGTGACATTCTGGACAGCCCGATGCCAAACTGATTGTAAAGTTGTTCCCCAACGGTACGTACCCGGCGGTTGCTGAGATGATCAATGTCATCGATCTCCGCTTTTGAGTTTACCAGCTCGATCAGGTATTTGATGATGAAGATGATGTCTTCCTTGGTCAGCACTTTGGTCTCCATCGGGGTGTTCAGGTTCAGTTTCCGGTTGATCCGGTATCGTCCCACATCACCCAGGTCATAACGCTTATCCGAGAAAAAGAGCTTTTCAATGATGCCTCTGGCAGTCTCCTCATCTGGAGGTTCTGCATTTCTCAACTGCCGGTAAATAAATTCCACGGCTTCTTTTTCGGAGTTGGCCGGATCTTTCTGCAGGGTATTGAAGATGATGGAATAATCGGTTGCCAGCGCTCCCTCACTATGGATCAGGATGGTTTTAATCCCGGCATCCAGGATCAAATCCACATGTTGCTCCTCCAGTATGGTTTCACGCTCAATGAGTACTTCGGTTCGTTCAATGGAAACCACTTCACCTGTATCTTCATCCACAAAGTCTTCGATCCATGCCCTGACAACACGTGCGGCCAGCTTTGAACCAATGGCCTTTTTCAGTGTAGCTTTGCTGACTTTGATCTCATGGGCCAGGTTGAAGATTTCCAGGATATCTTTATCGGACTCATACCCAATGGCCCGCAATAGAGTGGTTACGGGAAGTTTTTTCTTGCGGTCGATGTACGCATACATCACGTTGTTGATATCGGTCGTAAACTCAATCCACGAGCCTTTAAAAGGAATGATCCTCGCTGAATAGAGTTGGACGCCGTTAGCATGGTAGCTGGTGCTGAAAAATACGCCAGGGGAACGGTGAAGCTGGGAAACGATAACCCGTTCGGCTCCGTTGATAACGAAAGTCCCCCTGGGTGTCATATAGGGAATCATCCCCAGGTAGACATCCTGGATGATGGTTTCAAAGTCCTCGTGTTCAGGGTCTGTGCAATAGAGCTTCAGCTTTGCTTTCAGGGGGACGCTGTAGGTCAGACCTCGTTCAATACACTCCTCAATGGAATACCGCGGAGGATCAATGAAATAGTCGAGAAATTCAAGAACAAAATTATTTCGTGAGTCAGAGATGGGAAAGTTTTCGGTGAAAACTTTGAAAAGGCCCTCATTGACTCTGTTCTCGGGATTCGTTTCAAGCTGAAAGAAATCCTGGAAGGATTGTACCTGAACACCTAGAAAATCGGGATATTCAGCCTGTATCTTGGTAGATGCGAAACTGATTTTTTGGGTTTTATTTGAAGCCAAGGTCTTTGGATTTTACGTCCCGCCCTGGCGGGACAGGTTAAGAAATTAATGATAACGTTCAATATAAACAAGTTATAGACTTCCCCTAGTTGAAGGGGAAGTCTATAACTATGTTGGAATGAGAAAGTACCGTCTACTTAATTTCAACCTCTGCACCTGCTTCTTTAAGTTGGTTCATTAATGCCTGTGCTTCATCTTTTGTCACACCTTCCTTGATCGCCTTTGGTGCTGCATCTACGAGTTCTTTAGCTTCTTTGAGGCCAAGGCTTGTCAGTTCCTTTACCAGTTTAACGACACCCAGTTTAGCCTGTCCAGGATGTTTCAGGATCACGTCATACGTGTTCTTCTCTTCCGCCGCAGCGCCGCCTTCAGCAGCAGCAGCTCCGGCAGGAGCGGCAACGGCCACTGCGGCAGCAGCGGGCTCAATACCATAATCCTGCTTGAGGATCTGGGCTAATTCGTTGACCTCTTTCACGGTCAGGTTAACTAACTGTTCAGCATAAGCTTTTAAGTCTGCCATTTCTATCTCTGTTTTGGTGTCCGGTCGTTCCGAACGGGTTTATAATTCTATTGTCTTACTTCATTTATCAGGCGGGCTTCTCCGACAATGTTTTTATGATGCCTGCCAAATTATTTCCTCCTGATTGCAATGCCGAGATGACATTCTTTGCCGGAGACTGCAGCAAGGCAATCAGGTCGGCAATGAGTTCATTCTTCGATTTGATGTCAACCAGGGCACGTAACTGATCGTCTCCGAGGTAGAATGTCTCTTCCACCCAGGCTCCTTTCAGGATCGGTTTCGGTGAACTCTTCCGGAATTCCTGGATCAGTTTGGCAGGGTCGTTGGCGACCTCGCTAAACATCACCGAAGTTGATCCCTTCAGGACACTGTAAAAAGGTTCAAAATCCTTACCGCTTCTCTCCATCGCCTTCTTCAGAAGGGTGTTTTTGATCATCTGCAACTGGACGTTCCGTTTGTAACAGAGCCGTCTCAGCTTGCCCGATGTCTCTACATTCAGGTCAGATATATCGGTAAGATAAATTGTTTTGGCCTCTTTCAGTTGTTCTACCAGAGAGTCGATGAGTTGATTTTTCTCTTCTTTTTTCATGATTGATCGTCTCAGATTACTGAAAAATTAAGCCGTAACAGATTTGGGATCCACCTGCACACCGGGGCTCATCGTACTTGAAATATATATGCTTTTCATATACGTTCCCTTAGCGGAAGCAGGCTTCAATTTGACCACAGTTTGGATGAGCTCCTTGGCATTGTCTTCGATTTTGTCAGGGTCAAAAGAAACCTTGGCAACGGAAGCATGGATAATCCCATATTTATCTACCCTGAAATCGATCTTACCGGCTTTGACATCCTGAACGGCTTTTCCAACTTCCATTGTCACGGTTCCGGTTTTGGGATTTGGCATCAGTCCTCTGGGGCCCAGAATTTTCCCAAGAGCTCCTACTTTGGCCATCACGCTGGGCATGGTAATGACAACGTCTATATCAGTCCAGCCTCCCTTGATCTTATCAATGAATTCATCCAACCCTACAAAATCAGCGCCGGCCTGTTTGGCCTCCTCTTCTTTATCGGGGGTGCACAATACCAAAACCTGGATGGATTTCCCGGTGCCGTGTGGAAGCGCCACGGTCCCACGAACCATTTGGTTTGCCTTACGGGGATCCACACCCAAGCGGATGTCTATATCAACTGAGGAATCAAATTTCGTATCGGTAATTTTTTTCACAATCCCTACCGCGTCAGTCAGCGAGTAAAGAGTAGCTCTGTCATATTTCTCAAAGGCTGCTTTTCTCTTTTTTGTCAACTTGGTCATACGTTTGTATTTTCGCTTTTACTATTCCGTTATTCACTAAAAGGGGAAGACCCGGTGATATTAATGCCCATGCTTCGTGCAGTCCCGGCCACTATTCTCATGGCCGATTCGAGGGTGAATGCATTCAGGTCGGGCATTTTATCTTCGGCTATCTTTTTGACCTGATCCCACGACACCGATCCGACCTTATTCCGGTTTGGTTCAGGGGATCCTTTCTCGAGTTTCGTTGCCTCCATCAGCTGCACGGCTACCGGCGGAGTCTTGATGATAAAATCGAATGATTTGTCTTTGTATACGGTGATGATCACGGGGATCAATTTCCCTCCCTTATCCTGAGTACGTGCATTGAATTGTTTGCAAAACTCCATGATATTCACACCTTTGGATCCCAGGGCGGGGCCCACTGGAGGAGAAGGGTTCGCACCGCCACCTTTGATCTGCAACTTAATTAATCCGCTGATTTCTTTTGCCATTTTTCTTTTTTTTATGAGCCGCGGTAAACCGTGGCTCTACTATTCTTTTTGTACCTGCATGAACCCGAGTTCAAGCGGTGTTTTACGGCCGAAGATCTTCACCATGAGCTTAAGCTTTTTCTTCTCTTCGTTTATCTCTTCGATCACTCCGCTGAAACTGTTGAACGGACCGTCGATAACAGTAACCGTTTCCCCGACGATAAACGGGATGTTCATTTCTTCACCCTGTTCGGAAAGTTCGTCGAATTTGCCCAGTAACCGTTTGACCTCCGCAGGCCGTAACGGATGCGGTTCGCCTTTGGCTCCCAGGAAACCCAATACTCCGGGGACATTTCTGATAATATGAGGAGTTTCACCGATCAGGGTAGCTTCAATGAGTACGTATCCTGGGAAGAAGTTCCGTTCTTTGCTGACTTTTTTTCCCTTCCGGATCATATAAACCTTCTCCATGGGTATCAGCACTTGCGTGATATAATCCTGAAGGTTATGGTTGGCAATTTCGCTTTCCAAGTATTGCTTTACCTTCTTTTCGTTACCACTGATGGCCCTGACTACATACCACTTTTTATCCTGTTCACTCATTCCTTCACTTCCTTGAATCAACTTATGGAATCACGGTAAAAATTTAGATACCTCTTCCGTGGATGGCTAGAAAAGTTTGTAAAATTCCACCAGGACGTTCCGGAAGACTTCGTCCATTGCAAATACGACCAGGGCAATGATCAGTGACGCTACCGACACCACGATGGCGCTTCCTTGAAGTTCCTGCCATGTAGGCCACGAAACCTTGTGCATCAGCTCATCATAGCTCTCTTTTACGTAAATAACCAGTTTCAATTTAGCCATTTATATATCATTTTTGCACGGGTGGTAGGAGTCGAACCCACAGCCTACGGTTTTGGAGACCGCCACTCTACCAATTGAGCTACACCCGTGTGCAAATCACTTTAATTCAATGGCAGATATGCCAACCAAGAAGTTCTCAGTCAAGGATTTCAGTAACCTGCCCTGCGCCGACTGTACGTCCGCCTTCGCGGATAGCGAAACGCAATCCTTTGCTCATCGCGATCTCGGAGATCAGGTGTACTTCAACGCTCAGGTTGTCACCCGGCATAACCATTTCCACTCCCTGCGGAAGCAGGATTTCACCTGTAACGTCGGTCGTTCTGAAGTAGAACTGAGGCCGGTATTTGTTATGAAACGGGGTATGCCTTCCACCTTCTTCTTTTTTCAGGATATAGACTTCGGCCTTAAAGTTTTTATGCGGAGTGATGGATCCGGGTTTGGCAATCACCATCCCACGGCGGATCTCATCCTTGTCTATTCCACGGAGCAAGAGCCCTGCATTGTCACCGGCTTCCCCTCTGTCGAGGATTTTCCGGAACATTTCCACACCGGTTACGACCGATTTCAATTTTTCCGCTCCCATGCCAATGATATCAACGGGTTCGCCCGAAAGGATCACGCCCGTTTCAATTCTGCCTGTGGCAACAGTTCCGCGGCCCGTAATCGAAAATACGTCTTCAACAGGCATCAGGAAGGGCTTATCCACGTCGCGAACAGGAAGAGGGATGTACGTATCTACAGCCGACATCAATTCCAGGATTCTATCAATCCATTTCGGCTCCTTATTCAGTCCGCCCAACGCAGATCCACGGATGACCGGGGTCGCTTCGCCGTCAAATTTATAAAAACTCAGCAGCTCACGGATTTCAATCTCGACGAGGTCCAGAAGTTCGGGATCATCCACCATATCGCATTTGTTCATAAAGACCACCATACGGGGCACACCAACTTGGCGGGCCAGGAGGATATGCTCGCGGGTCTGGGGCATCGGACCATCTGTTGCAGCTACAACAAGGATCGCACCGTCCATCTGGGCCGCACCGGTAACCATGTTCTTGATATAGTCAGCGTGACCGGGACAGTCGACGTGTGCATAGTGACGGTTTTCCGTCATATACTCAATATGCGCCGTGTTGATCGTAATCCCTCTCGCTTTTTCCTCGGGAGCATTGTCGATCGAGTCAAACGACCTGAACTGTGATAAACCCTTATCTGCCAGTACAAGCGTAATGGCAGCCGTTAAAGTGGTTTTACCATGGTCAATGTGTCCGATGGTTCCCACATTGACGTGCGGTTTGGAACGTTCAAATTTTTCTTTTGCCATTTTGAATTAAAGTTTAATTAGGAATTATTGATTCATTTGATTGCTTCTTTTTTGAGCCTTTGACGAGAATTGAACTCGTGACCCCTTCCTTACCAAGGAAGTGCTCTACCCCTGAGCTACAAAGGCTTACCCTGACTTTTAGCCCAGCGTTGAGCGGAAGACGGGATTCGAACCCGCCACCTAAAGCTTGGAAGGCTTTCGCTCTGCCAAATGAGCTACTTCCGCACGTGGGGAGAGAAGGATTCGAACCTCCGAAGGCTTCGCCAACAGATTTACAGTCTGCCCCATTTGACCGCTCTGGTATCTCCCCGGTCTGATAGAGCCGCTGTTAACCGCGGCTCTACGGAGAGCCGATGGACGGACTCGAACCGCCGACCAGCTGATTACAAATCAGCTGCTCTACCAGCTGAGCTACATCGGCGTTTTTGCCCGATCATGTTGTACAGGCGCGATTAATCACGCCTTTACCATAATTTCAAAGAACCCATAAAAAAAACAGCCCTTTTAGAAAAAGGACTGCAAAATTATAAAGATTTCCAAAACTATCAAAGAGTTTTGTGAAAAATTCCCAAAGAACTGGGGATTTTTTCAACAAAATTTGTACCAGAAATAATAAGGTACTGTATATGAACTTATTATTTACCTCTGATCTTCTCTTTATGTTTCCTTATCTGCCGGAGTAAAACATCCGCAGCCTTCGTTATGGCTTCCTCAAAAGATTTGGATTCCTTCACAGCAAAAAGGTCATTTCCTTTAATCATTAACCTGACCTCAACAATCTTGTTTTCAGGAGCTCCGTTATTATCCAACTTTAGTTTAACTTCTGCTCCGATCACGGCATCAAAAACCGACGAGAGTTTTTCAAGCTTTTCTTTGATGAAGGTTTCCAGTTTCTTGTCTGCTTTAAAATGCACAGAGTTTATGATTACATTCATATGACCTCCTTTTTAGAATTAAGCTTTAGGATGTGCTTGTTGATAAATTCGTTTTAGTTTGTCAATGGCGTTATGCGTATAAATCTGTGTGGCCGACAGGTTGCTGTGGCCCAATAATTCTTTCACGGCATTGAGTTCGGCGCCGTTATTTAAAAGATGTGTTGCAAAAGTGTGCCGGAGTACATGCGGACTCTTTTTTGCCAGGGTTGAAGCTTCTGCAAGTATGTGGTTAACAACCCTATAGACCATCTTTCCGTAAATCTTTTGTCCGGAGTCTGTCAGGAAAAACCAGGCCTGGTCAGGGAATGTATGATGTTTCTCCTCCAGATACTTCTTGAGCAAATCTTCCATCTTTCTTCCAAACGGAATCACCCTCTCTTTATTTCGTTTTCCAAGTACTTTCACCGAGGATTGGTGCAAGTCAATATCCGACTCGCGAAGATTCACCAGCTCAGAAAGACGCATCCCGGTCGAGTAAAACATTTCGATGATCATCCGGTTCCGGATGGCTGGGTATCCCTCCCCGAAATCAACCTGATCAAATAAAAAATCCATTCGTTCCTGCTCCACATAAACGGGAAGCCGTTTGCTGCTTTTCAGCGAACTGACCCGGCTCATGGGGTTGACTTCAACAACTCCGTTTTTGATGAGAAACCTGAAGAAGGTTTTCAGGGTAGTCAGCTTGCGGTTGATACTCCTGCCCGAGATCCCCTCTTCAATGAGAAAAACCAGCCACGAGCGAATCATCAGATAATCTGCCTGACAGACATCCACAATTTCATACTGGTTCTTAAGATAATCGGAAAACTGGGTGAGGTCATTCTCGTAAGCGGTAACAGTATGAGGCGAATACCGTTTCTCAAACCGTATGTATTCAATAAACTTCTCCTTCACCGTTGCCAAAAAAATAAGAAGAATCATGGAAGGGAATTCCCCTATCGCCGGATAAATATACAACGGATTTTGCTTGGGTCAAAATTTCTTCTTAGGAAAAAAGAATTTTAACTCTCTTGCTGATGGATCTGCTGAATGAAAACGGCACGCTGAACAGTGTCCCGCCGCTTGATTGAAGGCTTTGTGAATTTCTGACGAACTCGAAGCTCTTTTACAACGCCTGTTTTTTCAAACTTACGTTTCAGCTTCTTCAAAGCTCTGTCAATGTTTTCGCCTTCTTTAACAGGTACGATAATCATGCTGCTATGTTCTCTTTCTTGTTAATTGTATAATTTATTCACATAAAAAGGGCTGCAAAGATACAGGGATAAATTCAAAATTCAAAATTCTTTAGGATAAAATCGGTCATGCGGGAGTAAAGATGCCAGGTGGTGTTCGATCCCCTATAGATCCCATGATTGCTATTGGGATAGATCTGAAGCTCAAATTGTTTATCTGCCTCTACCAGGGCCGTTATCATATCGTAGGAGTTCTGGGCATGGACATTGTCGTCGGCCATCCCGTGAATCATCAGAAGTTTACCTTTCAGATTTGATGCATGGTTGACCGGAGAATTGTCTTCATATCCTTTTTCGTTCTCCTTCGGAGTGCGCATAAACCGTTCCGTATAGATATTGTCATAGTACTTCCAATTGGTAACAGGAGCCACTGCAACACCCAACCTAAAGACATCCGCTCCGCGGGTCAGACAGGAGAGGGTAAGATACCCCCCGAAACTCCAACCCCACATCCCGATTCTGTTTTTGTCAACATATGGGAATGTGCCGAGGTATTTGGCCGCTTCAATCTGATCCAGGGTTTCAAACTTACCGAGTTCGAGGTAAGTGCACTTTTTAAACTTTTCTCCCCTGGCGCCTGTTCCCCTGTTGTCGACCGAAACGATGATGATCTCATGCTGGGCAAGCAACTGATTCCAGGCACTGGCAGAGCCCCAGCGATTCAACACCGTCTGAGAACCTGGACCGCCGTAAATAGTAAAGAGTACCGGGTGCTTCCGGGTAGAGTCAAAATCGAGAGGTTTGAGCATCCACCCATTCAAGACCAGGTTATCCGCAGTCGTAAATGTAAAAAAGCCGACCTCCGCGAAACCATATTCCTTCATTTTTTCTTTCAGCTTTTCATTGGTCTCAAGCACCCTGACCACTTCTCCGTCCGAGCTATTCACCGTAATGAGCGGAGGGGTATTGATGTCACTCCAGGTCCCGGTATAGTATGTATAATCAGCGCTGAATTGGGCCCTGTTGGTTCCCGTTCGGGTGGAAAGCCTTTTCCTTCCGGTTCCATCCAGCCGAACCGAATAAATATCACGGCCCAATGGGGATAATTCGGCCGATTGAAAATAGACAAGCTGGTTTTGTTCATCCACTCCGATCAACTGGGTGACATCCCATGGACCAGAAGTAAGCTGTCTGATCAATTTCCCGTCAAGCGAGTATAGATAGATGTGGTTAAAGCCATCCTGTTCGCTGGTGAGCAATACTGTGTTCCGGTCTTTCAGGAAGGTCCAGTCATCCGTGATATCAATATACCAGGGATTTTCTTCGGTAAGAATAACCCGCGAGGTTCCGGTCGAAGCGTCTGCCAGCATCAGGTCCAGTTTGTTCTGATGCCGGTTTAGCCCGTATAAAGCAAGCACTTCAGGGTCCTCAGTCCATTTGATCCGGGGAATATAGATCTCCTGTTCGATGCCGAGTTCAACTGGAATGGACTTTCCGGTTGAAAGATCAAAAATGTACACTGCGATAAGCGAATTGTCCTCGCCGGCCTTCGGATATTTAAACTTATAGATTTCGGGGTATGTCTCGCCATAGTATGACAGCTCATACTCCTTCACCCGGGTTTCATCAAAGCGATAAAATGCCAGTTTCTTTCCATCGGGCGACCAGAAAAGGGCTTTGGTAAACCCAAACTCCTCTTCGTAGACCCAGTCTGTAGCGCCATTGATGATCTCGTTCAGTTTGCCGTCGAAGGTGACTTGTTGCTCGATGCCGGATTCTGGATTCCAGATGAAGAGATTATTATCTCTTACAAAGGCGACCATGGTGGCATCGGGCGAGAAAGTAGCCAGGCGTTGTTTGCCCTTTTCAGAGAGAGGGATCAGTGTTTTATCCTTTCTGTCGTAGATATAATAGTTTGCCTTGGAAGAGTATCTGTAGATTGATTCTTCATCTTTGGAAAACAGAATCTGATTCTCATCGTTGCTCAGCTCATAGCTGCTGATCGGTAATGGGACCGTATCTCCTTTGGATATGAGTTCTCTGGATGTTACGATGGTATATTGAATTCTGCCAGTCGCATAATCATATACATTCAGGCTGTCTTTTTTCAGCTGGCAATAGAGCTTTCCATCCTTCATCGGATGAATGCCGGAGATCACCTTGGAGGAGAATGTCCGATTTTTTATCGCATCTTGCAGGGTGATCCTCTGAAAGCTTTGCCCGAAAACGGGGGCGATCAGGTTTATCACCAGAAATTCTATCCCGATTATGCGTACTTTTGTGTTCATCGAAGTTTTTTTGACCAGCAGCAAAAATAGGAAATTATGCGAAGAGAGATCGGAACTTTTGATGCGTTCGCCGAAACCATGAAAAAAATACATAATGACGGCATCCTGCTGGTCGCCGGTGTGCCGCCGAATCCTATGACCATCGGCTGGGGACTGTTGGGTTATGTATGGAGCAAACCGGTTTTCCAGGTGTTTGTGAGGCCGACGCGGTATACGTTCGGACTCATTGAAAACATCCGCGATTTTTCCCTCAATGTTTTACCCGATCGGTTTAGCCGTCAGTTAGCCATTTGCGGTTCTGAATCGGGCAGGGATGTGGACAAGGTAAGCAAGTGCAACTTCTCCATGAAACGGGGGGAGCGTTCCAATGCGTTTTATATTGAGCAGTCGGCGATCCATTACGAATGCAGGATCATTCACAAAAACAAACTTGATCCAGGCACCCTGGAACCGGAGATCATTGACAGGTACTATCCCCTGCATGACTTTCACACGGTCTATTTTGGTGAGATTCTTGCGGTGTACAGGAACGAAGGAGGAAGGACGTGAGACGTGAATCGGGTATCCGGTATCCGGCAGCAAGGGCCGCATCTTGGTAAATCTGAAACTTTTTCTAATTTTGCAGGCGCAACAGGGATGTTAGCTCAGTTGGTTTAGAGCATCGCCTTGACAGGGCGGGGGTCATCGGTTCGAATCCGCTACATCCCACGGTTCGAAGAAGTCAGAAGTACGAAGTACGAATTCCTCTTCCCTCTCATATCATTGATTCAGAATGGAACGTGAGATGACTATTTTCAGAATTTCAGAAGTGCCTTCGTAAATCTGAGTAGCTTTTGCTTCCCGCATCAACCGCTCCACATGATACTCCTTTACATATCCGTACCCGCCCAGGACCTGAACCGCCTCGGTAGTTACTTCCATCGCGATATCGGCACAATATTGTTTGGCCATCGCACTGGCCGTAACATAGGGCCGGTGTTGATCTTTCAGCCAGGCAGCTTTCAGGACAAGCAACTGACCGGTTTCAATTTTCACCGCCATATCAGCCAGCTTAAATGCGATGGCCTGGTGATTGCAGATTTCTGTTCCGAAAGCTTTCCTCTCCTTTGAATATTGGAGAGCGCGTTCGTAAGCTCCCATTGCGATTCCCATTGCCTGTGCGGCAATTCCTATGCGGCCGGAATCGAGCTGTTTCATCGCCAGCGAAAATCCAAAGCCTTCTTCCCCGATCCGGTTTTCTTTCGGGATTTTCACGTCGGTGAACATCACCGAATGGGTATCGGAACTTCTGAGCCCCATTTTGTTTTCATGAGAACCCAATGTAATGCCCGGCGTATTCTTTTCAACGATAAAGCCATTGATCCCTTTGTGTTTCTTTTCAGGACAGGTCTGTGCGATTAAAATATAGGTATCGGCACAGCTGGCATTGGAGATCCAGTTTTTCGTTCCGTTTACCAGGTAATGATCTCCCTTGTCTTCGGCCAGCGTCCGCTGCATCGTTGCATCGGAACCGGCCTCCGGCTCCGAGAGCAGAAAAGCTCCGTACCCTTCCCCGCGCGCGATGGGCTTCAAATATTTTTCCTTCTGAGCTTCCGTTCCGAACTGTTCGATGCCGAAGTTCACCAGGGAATTTGTCACTGACATCAATACGACCACGGAAGCATCAACCTTGGAGATCTCCTCAATGGCAAGAACATAGGAGACCGTATCCATCCCCCCTCCATCGTACTTCGGATCAACCATCATTCCCATGAATCCCATTTCCCCCATCAGTTTAATCTGGCGGCTAGCCAACCTGCCCTGTGCGTCTCTCTCCAGAACATCGGGTAATAATTCCCGGGCAGCAAAATCTCTGGCAGCCCGTTGAATTACCAATTGTTCCTCGGTAAAATCAAAATTCAGCATAAAGTTCGCTAAGTAAATTGTACAAGTTGAAGTTGTTTATTCGTTTCAATGAATTCCTGCATGATTTCATCCACTCCGGCATCGACACATTTCCGGGCAAATTTAACATTAGCTATGACATGAACAACGGTCAATCCGCGTTTTTTTAGCTCCGGGGTCCATACCTCCTTCCATTTCCTGATAGGGGTAACGGATGCCAAATAGGCGGGTGATCCGATTCATTCAGCCTTCTTATAGACTATGGAAACCAGGGTTTTATCGTCTCCTCCCATGTTGATGGATAAACCGTATGGACGTTCCGATGTGATCGGGATCTGGGCATCGCCGGCTTTCCCGGTCAACTGCTCGAGAATGGTCACCGCCTGGTGAACGCCGGTGGCTCCTGTGGGGTGTCCCCATCCGACCAGTCCGCCTGTTGTATTGAACGGGACTTTGCCTTTCCGGGTTGTATTCCCCTGCAGGACAAATTCCGCTCCACCTCCGTGCGGGGCAAAACCAATCGCCTCCACCGAGAGGATCCCGGCGATGGTGAAGCAGTCGTGGCATTCCACCGTCCCGATCTTGTCCCGGGTAATTCCCGCCGACTCCAGCGCTTTCCGTATGGCTTCCCGCGTAGTGGAAAGAACGGTCAGGTCATCCGGAGCTTTTGTGATGTCTTCTTCCGCCTGGCCTACTCCTATGACCTCGATAGCTTCGCTTTTCGGGATGCCAACCCGATTGAGCCCCTCTTCCGAGACTACCGCGATGGCACAAGCTCCATCGGAAACCTTGGAGCAGTCGTATACATTCAGGCTGTCGACAAAACCGCGCGGATTGGGATTCATCATTCCGCAACTTTTCAGGTCATCCGAATTGTTATGATATTCCTGGGCTGTGGGGCATAGCCGGGCATTTTCAATGGCCGAAACAAACCACTTTGCCATGGCTTCGCGGGTTTTTTCTTTCCCGAACTTCTCCTGGTATGCTTTCGCCCGGTCGCTGAATTTCCCCGGGAAAAAGTAGGCATGTCCGTTTTTCCGCTCACCGGCCCAACCGGCAGCCGCCAGAATATCGGCTCCATAGATGGCTTTAACCGTATTTTGTACTTCCACCCCAATGACCAAAACGACATCGGCAGTTTCAGCAAGCACCGAACGGATCCCAGTCACCAGGGCCAGGGCTCCCGTAGCGCACGCACCTTCCACCCTGACAGCAGGTTTGTATCTCAGCCCTTCATCAATAAATGGAAGGAACGCTGGCAGGTTACCTTGGCGGTTGAACCGGGCGCTGATAAAATTGCCGAATACTGCTTCATCCACGTTTTTGGCTCCGCCAATTTTCTTCAGGACGCCCTGTCCGGCCTCCTTGACGTAATCATCCAGTCCGGGCCGTGCCTTTTTGGGATGAAACTCTTTCCGGCCAGTCCCCATGGAGATGGTATTGTAGCCGGCGACCATATATACTTTTTTACGTAATTTCATGTTTTGTCCTCCTTGCGTTTAATCCAGGTAATTATTAATCGGGCCGTAGGCATGATAGAAACCGGTGAGAAGAACCGTATTGACGTCGTTCTCGTTGTTGGCTACTTTGTCTTTTACCAGTTGGTTCCCGATCTCTTTCGACCGTTTGGCATAAGCTCGTGCCAGCTCCGCACCCAGGGTATTCATCCCCTTTATCTCCCTGAATATCCCCTGCAGGAGATCTTCCTTGGATGCCGCACCGACTACATTCTTCCAGGGCTTCATGGAAGCCGGCATCGCACCCAGCCTGGCATCACATTTTGCCTGGAATCTGGAGATCAGATCGTACTGTTTTACATCGGGATTGTAAACCCCTACCACTTTGCCTTTATCGTACTTCAGGAATCCGTCTCTCTGTGATCCATCCGAATTCTGTCCTCCTTTGATCCCCTGAACGATCAGTTTGTCCAGTAGGTCGCTGTGCAGGTCTTCATCGGACAGGTGTGGATTCATGACGCTCATGATGTACTGGCAAACATCAATACCCACATAGTCTATCAACTGGAAGATCCCCATCGGGCGGATAAGGTATTCCTGACTGATCTTGTTCACCATGAAGATAGCTTCGGGCAGGGTAAGCTCTTTGGTCAGGGTTTCCGAAACGCTGATTCCATGCAATGCATCCCTCATAAAATGTCCGTTTCCGATAAACCCGGCAAAGTCATTTGACGGAACAACCACCTTGCGCAGGTTCTTCGCATATTGCAAAGCAAACTGCTCCACTTCCGGAAGCGTATGATCGCTTTTGATTACTTCAACCAGTCTTTGGACAGCAGGCGGGTTGTAGAAATGGAAACCGATGATCCGACCGCCAAGTTTGGCCTTTTTATCCAACTGTGTAATGGGGATGGAAGAAGTGTTGGTAAAAACCCACGGCTTGTGTGGATTGTGCTGATCTATCTGCTTCAGGATCTTCACTTTCAGATCAGGATCTTCCTTGATCGCTTCAAAGATCAGGGTGGAATTGTAGGCCGCTTCCATGTTCAATGATGGCCTGATCACAACCATGACATCTTCCACATACTGCTGGATGATCTCGCTGTTGTCAATCAGGTCGGCCCGATGAGCGTATGTAGCACGCAGTTGAACAGCTTTTTTTTCAGCGGCTTTAAGCGCCTGAACCCGGATGTACTGCATCAATCCAATCAGGGCTTCATTTGATACGTCAATGGCGTTGATCACAAAGACCTTCCCTTTGTTTTCGGGTTTCAGGCCCAGATCAGCCATCTCCAGCGCTGTAAGCAACAGGATCCCGCTTCCCATTTTCCCTGCGGCTCCCAGCACAGCGACGTTGGATAATCTTTCTGTATAGTTCATATTGTAAGATTTTGGTTGGTGTTATTTGTCATCGGTCATCGGTCATTAGTCATTAGAAATCAGGTTTTCGTTTTTCGAGGAAGGCTTTCATTCCTTCGCCGGATTCACCGTTTCCGAAGAGGGCTCCGAATTCCTCGGATTCAAACCGGCAGGCTTCTTCGAAATCCATATAAATTCCTTTCCGGGTAACCTGCTTTGCCATTTTTACTGCCACGGGACCTTTTGCAATGATCCGGCCGGCAATGGCTTTCGCCTCGTCAAGCAACTGTTCGGGTTCGACGACTTTCTGTACCAACCCCATCCGGAGAGCTTCCTCTGCTGTGATCATATCTCCTGTCACGACCATATACAGGGCATTGGAAATGCCGACAATGCGGGGAAGCCGCTGGGTTCCGGCATAGCCCGGGATCAGGCCCAGGCTGACTTCGGGCTGACTGAATTTTGCTTTCGTGCTTGCGATCCGGAAATCGCAGGCCATAGCGAGCTCACAGCCTCCTCCAAGAGCAAATCCATTGACGGCTGCAATGACGGGTGTTTTGAAATTTTCCAGCCGGCTGAAGGCATCCTGGCCGGTCCGTGAAAATCCTGTTGCCTGATCAACGTTCATACCAGCCATCTCGGCAATATCGGCCCCTGCCACAAATGCTTTGTCGACACCGGTCAGGATGACCACACGCAGGTTTGGATCTGCATCCAGAAGGTCCAGCACGTGATTCAGCTCGACAAAAAAGCGCGAGTTAAGTGCATTCAACACGAGCGGACGGTCGATGGTGATGGTAGCAAGGCCGCCATCCTGTTCAAGTTTCAAAATTTGGAGTTCCATTATAAAAAGTTTTACTAAATATATCCTGTGAAAAGATAAACAAATATAAAAAAAAGTCTTCATCTTTGTAAAAACTCGAAAAGATATCCAATGGCACTGATCCTGACCCTTGAGGATGTTATCCGCGTACTGTCCATGAAGGAATGCATGGCCGTGGTTGAACAGGCGTTTCGCGAAATGAAAGCGCTGGCATGCAAAGTAGTGGCTGTATACAAGGACAATCCTGCCAGGCACAATCTCCCGACCACGATAGGCAAAGTCCTCCTGCAGGACCCCGAAACAGGGGAAGTGGTATGCATCATGGACGGCGGGTATCTTACAGCCGTGAGAACCGGAGCCGCGAGCGGCGTGGCTACAAAATACCTTGCGAACGATGTCCCTGGGATGACCGCCGGCATATTCGGAGCCGGGGTGCAGGCGAAAACGCAGCTCTGGGCTGTTTCCGAAGCACGTACTCTTGCCAGAGCGTTCGTGTACGATAAGGATCCGGCAGTTGCCGGAAGGTTCGCCACCGAGATGAGCGAAAAACTGCATCTGGAAGTAATCCCGGCGGACGAAGGACGAGGGACGAAGGACGAGGGACGAAGGACGAGGTAATAATTACAAATTAAGGTTGCAAATTTCGAATTTCCTAATTTCTAATTTCCAATACCAATGACAAAAGATAATTCCCTTCGTCGCACGAAGATCGTCGTTACTCTGGGGCCTGTCAGCAGTTCGGAGGATGTCCTCCGGAAGCTGATCCTGGCCGGAATGGATGTGGCGCGGCTGAACTTTTCCCACGGAAGTTACGCAGATCATGGTGCCGTGATCGGCCATCTGCGTACCCTCAGCGCCGAACTTGGGAAATCGGTAACCATTCTGCAGGATCTGCAGGGACCAAAGATCCGGGTGGGAAAGCTTCCGGAAGAGAAGATCCTATTAGAAGAGGGCTCCCTGATCAGATTAGTCCCAGAGAAGGAATATACAGGCTCAGGAGAGGAAGTACCGATTGACTATCCGTATACTGCAGAAGAGGCCCGGCCGGGCATGCAGGTGCTGCTGGATGACGGGCTTCTGGAGATGCAGGTTGAAAAGATCGAAGGGACCATCGTCATTTGCCGGGTGGTGGAAGGCGGAATCCTGAAACAACGTAAAGGGGTCAATTTCCCGAACCTGAACCTGAGGCTTCCTTCCCTCACTGATAAAGACCGGCATGATCTGGAGTTCGGCCTCGTACAGGAGGTGGATTGGGTATCCCTGAGTTTTGTCAGATCTGCCGCTGATATCAAAGAACTGAAGAAACTGATTGAACGGCATGGAGTAGTTAAACCCGTCATAGCCAAAATTGAAAAACCACAGGCCATCGACCACCTGGAAGAGATTATCGCGGAGGCAAACGGCATCATGGTTGCCCGTGGCGACCTGGGGGTGGAGATGAGTCCGGAAAAAGTACCCCTGCTGCAAAAGCGGATCATTGAACTATGCAACCGGGCAGGAAAACCCGTGATCACGGCCACACAGATGCTCGAAAGTATGATCCATGAACCGCGTCCTACACGTGCCGAAGCTTCCGACGTAGCCAATGCAATCATTGACGGAACTGATTGCATCATGCTTTCCGGGGAAACTGCTGCAGGTGAATTCCCGGTGAAAGCGGTCGAAATGATGGATAAAATTGCCCGGGAAGTGGAAGCCAGGATAGCTTTCAAAACCTACCCCCCCGAAGGGCATCTCGATATCATGGCCCTCAGCGAAGCCACGAATATCATCGACAGGGTGATCAAACCGAAATGCATTGCTGTCCTTACTGCAAGCGGGCGCAGCGCCCGTTACGTAGCTGCTGAGCGCCCGACGACCCCTATCTATGCACTGACCCAGTCCCTCCAGGTCTACCATGGATTAAACCTGCTCTGGGGAATTGAACCTGTTTTGATCTCCGGAAGTCCCACATCGTTTGAGGACCTGCTCAAGTTGGCTGAGAACACCCTGCGATCGAGAAACCTTGTGTCGACCGGGGACAGGGTCATTGTGCTTGGCGGAATTCCGGCAGGTCACGCCGGCGGCACAAATTTCATTAAGATCCACATTATTGGAACTTTTTAATAAATTCCGTCCAGTGAATTACTATCCCCATCCGGCCGCCGTTAATAGACGGTATAGGCTACTCCGATATTGAAATTGACCAACTGGAAGTTTTTCAGATCAAAGGCAGTGATACCCCCTGTGGTAAAGGTATAGTTTACACCCAGGCGAACTCCCCAGCTGGATCCTTTATCAAACCGGATGATGGTTCCGATCTCCGGAGCAAGGAGAAAATTCCAGGTAGTCTCGTAGATATCCGTCTCCTGGATCAGCAAGTGATTTTCCTGGTAATCCCCCCCTATGCCCAGGGCGATGTAAGTGGATACTAATCCTGCCGGTTTCAGGTGATAGAAAATATCCATCCGGAAAGGCACAAGGTAGGTATAGCTGTAATGAGAAGCCGAAATGGCGCCGCTATTGAAGTAATAGGTCTTATAACCAACTTTCTCATAATAATTATTGTACCCGATATGAAATCCCAGTCCCACACCGTCTACAAGAAAATACCTTCCGGAGAAGGAAAATCCAAGGAAACTCGCGGGAGCAATCCATTTGTTGAAGTTACTGATCGGAACGCTGATGTTCCAGTTCAAAGAGTAATAGGAATCAACGGGTTTTTCAAATCCGCTCACATTCCCGGCAATGAGGACAAGTGCGATGCTTACTATGGTGAATATCTTTTTCATGACGATCTGATTTGGGGTTAATTCGAAGTTTTCAATTGCGGAGTTTGGATGTATGCCTGATCAATATCCTTCAGGATATCATTCAGGGAACGTGTGCCGTTCAGAATGCCACGGATATAAGTATTGAAAACGATCTTGAGTTTTTTCGTGTTCGGATCCGGATCTTTCGCATCCACCATATCAATCACAAGGGTGCCGGTATAGTACGTATAATAATAGACCGGATACCAGGGATAGTAGTACGACCAACCATACCAGTCGTTGTACCAGTATTCGGGTGGATAATAGCCCGGATACCCCCACCAGTAACCGGGATAATAGTTTCCTGCGACATTTAGTGTTTTGATTACCACCACATTGATGGCAAAATCAGGATTGGCGCTCTTAGCAACTTTGGTAAAACCACGCTGGATCATATTTTGTTTGATCTGATTCAACACAGCGGTGGTTGTGTCGTTGGAAATACGTTTTACAGTAGTATCGTTATCCTGGACGACGCCGATACTATCCACAATGGAAAAGGTTTTAAAGTCGTTGAAGTTCGTGTTTACGTCATACATGGTCAACACGACATCCGTCTCGGTAAGCAAATCGGCGTCGGAAGGGTACCAGGCGCAGGAAGCCATGGTAAGTATCCAGGCGAAGAGCAAGAATAAGGAATGGTTCGTTTTCATTTTTATTTGTTTTAAATACAAAAATAGCTAAATATATTACCATTGGATTTTCAACAACTCCCCTGTTCCGGTTTTTACATTTGAGACCGTATACACAAGCTTCTGATCCCCCTCTTTCTTCAACCGGATGATCCGGTAGGACCGGGCCGGAAGATCGATCCGTTTCGGGGCATCCGGATTGCCTCCATCTGTCAGGTGGAACGGAATATCGGTCGGATTATCGATCCTGTAATCGATGGATTTTTTATCTTTCGCAGGGTTCACTGTGACCTTCAAGCTGCTCCTGACAAACGGTTCAGCCCATTCTTTTTCCCCCGCCAGCGTGTCACCGTACCACACCAGGGTTCTTCCGGCGAAGAGGGCTTCCTTCAGGGAAGGAATGCTCTTATCCTTTGCAAAGACCAACGTCATCACCCGGTGGTCTGTTCTCTGGTCCTGCATTACTTCATAGGTTGTCCCATGAACATCCGTATTGCCTATAATTGCCAGATTATTGTCTGCACACCATTCCATTACCCCGGGATAAAAATTCTCATCGTTGTAAATCTCGATGCCATGCAACCACCCTTTCCGGATCAGTTCACGATGTATCTCCAACATTCGGGCGACTCCATCGGGCTGCTGAGCGATCCAGCCCGGATGGTTCCACTGGACAAAGGCTCCCTGCGAAACCGCTTTCTCGATGACCTTCAGGAAGGTCGTATCTTCAAATACAATGGAATCGGGAAGGAAAAGCAGGTTCAGATGCCCGGGCGGCATCCGGCGGGTGACTTCCGTTCCGCGGACCAGCAGCAGGTTGTTCAATTCCGCCGATTTCCTGGCAATTGCGAAGGCAGAGTTATCATCCCCTTTTACGTACGATTGCTTCGGATGGTACTCCAGGTGGTCGGTTATTGCGATGGCATCCAGGCCGTCTTCAACCGCTTCCCGGATGCGGAAGGTGGGCCATACTTCTCCATCTGAAAAGATCGTATGTGTGTGAAAATCACATTTCAATGTGACGTATCCGGGAACTTCGCCAGTCCGGATCATTCTCGCCTGAGAAAAAGCGGAAAAGCCGCAAAACAGGAATACTAAAAGGGTCAGGGCGTTGGTTTTCATGTCATGGGTCATTGGGTCAGGAAGTCAGGAGGTCCTTTGGAAATTCGAAATTAGGAAATTCGAAATTAATTAATGGCAATCTTGCGCAATCATCAAATATTTCCCTCTACCCAGGTTGTGTCAAAAACCCCAGCAGGTTGAACCACTGAATCCCTTTTCGATTGGAATCGTGATACTTAATCCTTGTTTTACTGGAATATCCTTTCGGAGCTGTTGCTGAAGCGTGGGAACAGGTAGGAATCGTGTCTTAATCCTTGTTTTACTGGAATATCCTTTCGGAGTATAATGAGGCACACGATTAACCAGGCCGGAGCGATGTCTTAATCCTTGTTTTACTGGAATATCCTTTCGGAGTCAGGTAGAGAAGAACTCATTACAGTAGTCCAGTCCAAAGTCTTAATCCTTGTTTTACTGGAATATCCTTTCGGAGAGGCGATTATCCTGACCATGCACCAGAAATTATCACAGTCTTAATCCTTGTTTTACTGGAATATCCTTTCGGAGTATATCGTCAAAATTAGATTACAACAATGTTGACTTTGTCTTAATCCTTGTTTTACTGGAATATCCTTTCGGAGACCATGCCAATAATAACAATAGTAAAAACCGCTAATGGTCTTAATCCTTGTTTTACTGGAATATCCTTTCGGAGAGCAATTAAAACTGATGGCATTACCCTGTCCAGGTCTTAATCCTTGTTTTACTGGAATATCCTTTCGGAGAGCATTTTTTGTTTAAGAATTGTTTTTATGTTAGTTACGTTCGGAAAAAAGGTCAGAAAGTTCATTTTAAGGTAATATGTCCCGGAAAAAAAGTACATGGCTATCCACTAATACAAAATTGCGCAATCAAATGAAAGCATATACAAAATTACGAATACAAATTAAAAAATCAAAGTAGATTTTTGTTCTACCGTCAATTCGTAACTCAGATTTTTACCAACTACCTTGAGATTGTTGAACATATCGAGGCTGATAGGTAAAAACATAAGGCTGTCGCCATTCTCATAGGTTTCATTGACTTCTTTCAATGTCTCGCATACCTGTTTGTGCAACGAACGGGGCACATTTCCAAAAAAAACGGATTTCTGTACCCGCACATATCCCTTTTTCTCCAGATACTTAGCAATGTACCGGCGGATACGGTTATTCTCGATGTCGTACATGATAAATGTCAAAATATATCCCGGTTTCATGTCTCTGTTTTTTTTAAGGATTTCCATTAACTTCTCAAGCCGTTGTCCCCGCTCCATCTGATCCAACTCTTTCCGCTTCCTGGGATCAGGCAGCAAGGCATCGGATTGTTTTAGTCCTGCTTCATATAAGCGTTTTAAGCGCTCGGCAAACGGGATCTCTTTTTTCTTTTTTCTCATGTCAATTTATAGCGGAAGTTAATTTAGAAAATTGAGGATTTACAAGGGGAAGAGCACAAATAATTCAATAAAGTAGCAAATAGTAAATGTTAATAAAAAGTTGATAACTAATTGCATGGTGTAAATATAGTAGCAAATATAATTTGTATATTC
>JAZDGR010000180.1:0-5830 GCA_043806735.1 bacterium
TGCGCAAAGTTGCTGAAGGTGTTTTTTAAGAAGAAGCGGACTGACGTTTTTTCTTCCTAGCCACATAAATCTTCCTTCCCGCATACGTCGCGCCGAGCGCCAGCAGGATTCCCAATCCCCCGTCAATCGGAGCGCCCACCGGCGGATTCCCGTTTTGCCCGTGACCACCCGGTAATGGAGGTGGATCTTGAGGATAGGCAACCTCTGCTAAGGTGATGCCGGCAGAGATTATCATGACAGCAGCAAATTTTTTCCAATGCTTGTTCATATAATTATTTGTTTACATTTTTCAGAAAAACTATCCCGGATATGGATCTCTGGTGGCTGGAAAGGCTGAGCAAATAATATCCATCCGGAAGATCCGTCTCGATCACCTGATTCTGTGCGCTGACAACACCTGATAAGACCAGGCTCCCTTTCAGGTCGAAAATCCGGAACGGAACAGAAATCGTACATTCCTCGAGCCCTTTGATGAAGATCAGGTTCCCTTCGCTGCCCATCGAGATCGATTGAAGAGGATTCTTTTCACCGTCCGATGCAGGGTTTCCGAACCGTACAATAAAACGACCGGGATCATAACCCTGCTCGGCGAAAAAAATGTACTCTGGATCCGTCCGTAAATTGATGATCTGTTGCTCCAGGTTATCCTCCAGGAAAATTCCCTCGCCAGGCAGGAAACTCTCCATGCCTTCGGCCTGGAATGTATATTCTCCTACCTCCCCGGCAATAAAACCGAGGGGAATAACCACTCCGGATGGACCAACCGGCCGCACATCGACGGATAAAGAAGTATCCTCCAACTGGCAGAATAATTGAGGAGAAGATGTGGAACCGAACAGCTTAAAGACATCGAACAAAGGATCATACCCTGCGGAAGCCGAGTCGTTGAACTGGATGACGATCCCGTCATTCAGGTCCCCCATCCGGAGGGTGAGTTGCAGGGTATTCGCAGGGGTGACCTTATAGAAATTCTGGGACGAATGAACACGTGACGAGGCGGGAATGGTAAGCGAAGGAGCAGGGCCGTTCGCGTGTACGAAAAAGCCCTGCATAGCCGGAATGACCCCACCTGTAAGTGTCCCCACACTCCCATTCCAGCTCTTGTAATTCCCTGCTTCACCATCCCACACCCAGATCGCGTTATCGACATTGGTTTTCACCCACAGCCCTATTAATCCATTCAATGCCGATGTATACGGATTGCCGGTCAGGTTATAACCGGCAAAATCGCCTGTATTGTATGTAATTTCCGGAGAGAAATCCCCGGTGTTCATCGCCCCTGTAAAACTCTTTGTTACATCCGCCGGATAGGCAACCAAATAGCCTCTTCCCGGAACAAAGGTCCGGTTATCGCCGGTTTGGAATGAAGTGTTCCATTGTCCTGACACGTCTTTGCTGTTTACCCAGATGCCTGTCGGTTCGTCCCACCGGTAAAAATCTACGCCTGCTTCCGGAGGTTCGCTCACGAACTGAGGTTGGATATTTTGCTGGGTAACCGGACTGGACAACAGATGATACCGGGAGTCACCCACGGTTTCGTATTTCGTAAGGAAACGCTCCACATTAACTGTACCGGTACCCGTGATATTCCCATTCTGGATAAATGATGCTGCCGGTCCGGGACCTACTGGTGATTTCAACACCAGGCATTCGGCTCCTTCAAACGAACAATTTCCGTTGACGGTGATCGACTTGCCGGCTTCCACTTCGAGCCTGGCGCTGGTTTCGATCGTGAGGGTTCCTCCGATGGTCATATCCGAGGAGATGGTTTTTGTGCTGTCGCCCGACAGAGTCAGATGATGGTAACCTGCAGGATTTCCAATGGTTTGCGCCGTATCTCCCGAATATTCCATCGTGGATCCCGTCAAAAACAGATAGGTATTGTTAGTGAATCCTATTTGCCCCCAGTCACCGGCTGTCAGGTCCAACTTTCCACCATCCTGGATGGTGAAGGTATGACCCGACGCCCCGCTGTTCGGACAACTGATGGATGCCGTTTCGAGGAGACCACCACTGTTAATGCTGACCGATACCGGGTTGGAGGAATTGTTCGTGGTGAGATAAAGAATGCCTGAAATGGAAAGGGTTCCGTTTACTGTAATGGAGCCTCCACCCGTCGTGCTTCCGGCCCCGTTCACTCCGTCTATGGCGACACTACCGGGAATGGTGCCGTCGCCCGTCACCAAAACAACCTTCCCGGTATCAACCACCACATGAAAGACAGTCCCCGACTTGTTGTTGTAAATGGCCGTACCTCCGTACCTCAGGGTGGAATTCATATAAAGGGTGACCGTCGAGGTCGCATGGTCGTTTCCGTTTTTCCGGATGCGGGAAACATCAAACAAGCCGTTCCCGGCGATGTTGCAGGTCTCCCCTTCAATGTTGAAGCTCAGAAGGTCGTATGTAGCGCCGTTCCCGATCTGTCCCTCGCACAGGATATTTCCGTAGAGATTCAGATACCTCGGAGTAGTCCCCGTATTGTAATTGTTGGCATAGAGTTTTCCCCCGTTGCTGACTGTCAGGTTATGGCAACTTTTCCCGCTGGCTTCTACCACAATGGTATGGCCGGTGAGAATGGTCACGTTATCGTTCAGGGTGGGGACGATGTTTCCCACCCAGGTGGCGGCGCTGCCCCAGTTTCCAGATTGTGCCGAAGTGATATCGGCAGCCGTAGCAAATCCCGGAAGCCAAAGGCCCAAAGCCCAAAGCAAAACCGGATAATGTCCAAATCGTTTCATAGGAAATTTTTGACATTAATCCGGTTTGAGGGCAAAAGGTTATATGGTGGGATGAAATTTTTTTATTATCGAACACAGATGACACTGATTATGACAGATGTCCTGGATGATATGATCCTCAAAAAAAGGAGATTACGGTAAGGGAAGACGCGCTGGTGATACCGAATATCAGTTATAAGGTGGAGTTCTAAGTTGGCGAGTTGGTGAGTTGGTGAGTTGGTGAGTTGGTGAGTGTTTTAGGATTTGGGGGATTTGAGGTTCTTTTTTGTTGTTGAGAAAATTTTTAACAGTTCGATTGATTCTGTCTTTATTTCAAAAAATTTTGGTTCAACGTGATCGGTTGTTTTTTCATAGAGTTCCAACCAGAATACTGTCTCATCACATTCTTCTACGACAATACATAATTTTGCATAATATTCTGCAGGTGACCTACCCCTCGTTGCAGCTCGGAAATTCGCAGCAACAGAGGTTGCACTTCTAACGATTTGGTTCGCAATAACCCTCCCAGAGAGATCAGCATATCTCTTGCCATAGAACTTGCAAATTTGAATTGAAAAAAGAAAAGTTCTCTTCCGATACTTTTCATTAAAATTTTCAGATCCTGTCATCTCTTTTTTTACTATTAATCCGGTTTTTTTAAAAAGGCTATACATTTGCTCAAAAAAAACTCAAAAACTCGCCAACTCACCAGCTAAAAAATTACCAACAGTGTCATTAACCCGGGAACACGCTTTAAATCTCCTCCACAGATACATCCTGAACGAAAAAATGATTGCGCATTCTCTTGCTTCCGAAGCAGTGATGAGAGGATTAGCGGGAAAATTAGGCCGGGACGAAGAAAAATGGGCATTGGCCGGATTGCTACATGACCTGGATGTCGAGATCACCCATGCCGAACCCACCGTTCATGGAACTCAAACGGAAGGACTGCTTAAGGAGTACCAGGTTGATCCGGAGATCCTGGATGCCATCCGGATGCACAATGAATGTTCTTCCGGGAAGGAGCGTCATACCGAATTCCAGCATGCCCTTTCTGCCGGGGAGACCATCACCGGATTGATCTTTGCCACCACCTATGTCTATCCCGATAAGAAGCTGACCAGTGTAAAACCTAAATCGGTGGTTAAGAGGATGAAGGAGAAAGCCTTTGCCGCTTCGGTCAGCCGTGAAAACATCCTGGAGTGTGAAAAAATCGGGATCCCCCTTGCCGACTTCGCCGCCCTGGCGATAGAGTCCATGCTGCCCGTGGCGGAGGAGATTGGGCTTTAATTTCAAAATAAAATCATAATCGAAGAATGCAATGAAAATCAAATTATATTTGGTTATAATTGAACATATTATTAATTTTGCATAAATCTTAAATTATATTTGAAATAATGGAACGGACGTTCTACCTGGATAAACTTAAACTTTTTACCGGAAAGCCGGTTATCAAAGTGATTTCGGGCATGCGAAGGACAGGCAAAAGCACGTTGCTTGTCCACTATCAGGAGTATTTGATTTTATCAGGTATCCCTGCACAAAATATCCTGATGATGAATAAGGAATCACTTGAATACGATTTTATCAGGGACTATCAGGACCTTTATCATTATGTCAGACAAAAACTTTCTGTTGAAAATGGTACAAAGTATCTTCTCATTGACGAGATCCAGGAAATCGACAGTTGGGAAAAAGCCATCAACTCCTTTTTCTCAGAAGGAAGTTACGATATTACAATAACCGGATCAAATGCACGAATGCTTTCTACAGAACTTTCGACTTTATTGGCAGGAAGATATATAGAGATCCCGCTTTATCCACTATCTTTCATTGAATTCCGAAAATTCAGAACCTTTCGGTTTCCGGAAGAGAGTATGAAAGAATCATTTGGACTTTTCATGCGTTACGGAGGTCTTCCCGGAATTCATTCCCTGCCACTCACAGATGAAGCTGTTTTTCCTTACCTCAACGCCATTTTCAATACAGCTCTTTTGAAAGATGTGGTGGCACGTCATAAAATCAGAGAAGTGGAACAACTGGAAAGGATAACCCGATTTATCTTTAACAATTGCGGGAATATTACTTCTGCTAAAAGTATTTCCGATTATATGAAATCACAACGAACCAAGATTTCTATCGAAACAGTCCAGAACTATCTTCATTTCCTCACCCAGGCATTTATGATACACCGGGTTCGGCGATATGATTTGCATGGTAAAAGAGCGCTTGAATATTCAGAAAAATTTTACCCGGCTGACGTAGGTCTTAGATTTGGTTTTGCAGGCTACTCTGACTCTGGGATTTCAGGTGTTCTTGAAACGATGGTCTTTACTAAACTTCTCCAACAGGGGTATTCAGTGACTACCGGTCGACTTGGTTCTCAGGAGATTGATTTCATCGCTGAAAAACAGGAAGAAAGGATTTATTTTCAGGTAGCTTATCTGCTTGATAATGAAAAAACGGTGGAACGGGAGTTCGGGAATCTTATCAGGATTCCCGACAATTTTCCTAAAATGGTTCTCTCGCTTGATGAATATTGGGGAAAAAGCAGGCAAGGAGTCATCCGGAAAAATATTATCGATTTCCTGATTGAGGAATAAGAAGTCCGTAGCGTTCCCTTGACAGCTCCCCACGTTCGTTTAATGGATCCCCGCGTTCGTTTGAATGGCTCATTTACGCCTTTTTGCGGAAGTACTTTTGAATTTATAAATTGGCAGTTCCCAGTTTGCAGTTGGCAGTCAGCAAACAAATTGCCCACTGCCAACTGCCAATTGCAAACTTAAATCCATATTATCATGAAAAACCTTTTACTTTTCCTTTGCAGCTTAGTAGCAACGGCTTCCATGCAGGCACAGATCATTTATGTGCATCCGGATTCGCTCCATTCCACAATCCAATCAGGGATCAATGCTGCCCAACAAAACAATGGAGATACTATCCTTGTTGCCGAGGGTATCTATTACGAACAAATTAATTCTACTTTGGTAAAATGGGTTCATAATATCGGTTGATGTCTTTTTGCCTTTGCCTATGCCTTTTTTCCAACTGTTCTGCACGGTTTTCATGGCAGTCATAATCGAACCTTGACCTTATTTCTTTTGCAATCAGAA
>JAZDGR010000181.1:0-21602 GCA_043806735.1 bacterium
GATTACATCATTCCGTATATAAAAAACGCCGGCTATAATACGCTTCAGCTCATGGCAGTCGCCGAACACCCCTATTACGGTTCTTTCGGGTACCATGTCACCAATTTTTTTGCCATCTCTTCGCGTTTCGGCACCCCCGACGATCTGAAATACCTGGTTAAGAAAGCCCATGAGCAGGGCATCGCCGTGATCATGGACCTGGTGCACTCGCACTCGGCCAAAAATATGCGGGAAGGGCTGAATGGGTTTGACGGATCAGATGGCCAGTATTTTCTCCCTGGGGAGAGAGGGAACCACCTCTATTGGGATTCGAAGGTATTCAATTACGGAAAGTGGGAGGTACTCCGATTTCTGCTTTCCAACATAAAATTCTGGCTGCAGGAATTTCATTTCGACGGGTTCCGGTTCGACGGCGTGACCAGCATGATGTATTTCGACCACGGCTTCCGGGATGTATGGGACCTGGAAGGGTACTTCAAAGGAGGGGTGGAATGGGACGCTGTCACCTACCTTCAACTGGCCAACACCCTGGTGCATAAACTCAATCCCCGGGCGGTCACCCTTGCCGAAGATGTGAGCGGAATGCCAGGGCTTTGCAGGCCGGTTCATGAAGGCGGGATCGGGTTCGATTATCGCTTGGCTATGGCCGTGCCGGATGTCTGGATCCGAATCCTGAAAGAAAAAAAGGACGAAGAGTGGGATATCTTTGAGATCTGGCATATGCTGAATAACCGGGTTCCCGACGTGGGGACCGTCACCTATTGCGAATCCCACGACCAGGCCCTGGTCGGGGACCAGACCCTTGCCTTCCGGCTGATGCAGGCCGAAATCTATACCCATATGTCCAAACGGGCTAAAAGTCTGGTGATCGACCGGGGGATTGCCCTCCACAAAATGATCCGGTTCATCACCATTACCTTAGGAGGACAGGCCTATCTGAATTTTATGGGAAATGAATTCGGCCATCCCGACTGGATCGACTTCCCACGGGAAGGGAACAACTGGAGCTTCTGGTATGCCCGTCGTCAATGGTCACTGCTGGAAAATCCCGAACTGAACTACCAGTACCTCGCTGCGTTTGACCGGGAGATGATACGCCTGGTGAAACAATACAGATTACTTTGCAAAGAATACGGCCGTCAGCTTAACATGGATGCCGAAAACAAAACCATCGTATTCGAAAAACAGGGGCTGATCTTCGTATTCAATTTTCACCCTGACCGCTCCATCCCCGATTATTCCTTCCACGTACCAGAACCGGGGGATTACCGGCATCTCCTTACGACCGACAATCCGCGTTTCGGAGGCCTGGGGCGCATCAACGAGAAACAGAAGCACATTACCTTATATGACCCGGCCACCCAAACGCACTGGTTATCCATTTACAATACCAACCGCACGGCGCAGGTCTTCACAAGGATATAATTGTTCGCCGGAAACTATTACTTTTGTCAATTCAATCCCTGTGAATTATGCTCAAAAACCTTTTTAGGCTGGTTCTTCTTGCGTCCCTGCCTGCCTCATTCAGCCCTCTGCATGCCGGTACCCCTGCTGTTGATACTACTTATGCATTCCTGTTTGAACTCAACATGACCAAAGCCATTCAGAGTGGCCTTTTTGATCCTGATTCCGATCAGGTTTATGTGACTTTTACGGAACCTATTCCGGAATTGTTACTTCTGGAAAGTCCCAACAACATTTACGAAAGCTATATCACTCAAGGGCTCGACTCCGGAACCACCTACCACTTCCGGTTCCGGATCAATGATACGGTTTTCGAAACTGTCAACCGGGAAGCCATTGCAGCTCCGGGAACCACCGTAATACAAGCCTGGTGGAATGACGAATACCTGAATACGACCACCTTCCTGATAGATGCTTCCGGATTTCCATTCTACTACATGTTCAACCCCGAAACAGATGTGATCCAGATTAAGGGCGACATGAATAATTGGCAACCAGTCAACCTGCAACGGATCGGCTCAACCCTGGCCTATGAGATCACCTACCACCTCGACCCGGCCATTACCTATTCTTACCTTTTCCAAATCAACGGTGATACCCTGATTGAAGAGACACTTGGCGGGATCACCCGGAGGTTCCTTCCTCCGGATACCGTGATCGTGGTCCCCCAATATTTCAATAACCTGGATACCCGGATGATGGCCATGACCTTCCGGTGCAACATGAACATTCAGGAGGCGCTTGGCAATTTCAATCCCGCAACGGATTACCTGGATGTGGCAGCTAATTTCAATAACTGGGGCGCGTGGGATCTGCTTTATGATCCATACGAAGATGGAATTTATCAGGTGAGTATGCTCTTTGATACCGCCCTGATCGGTGGCCCGCCCCTGGAATTTAAATTCCGGATCAATGGATCGTGGGAAACGGCCGAACTGCAAGGCCTCGACCCCCGGTCCTTTGTGCTTCTCCCTTACGATTCGACGGGAAACCCGAACCACTACGATTGCTGGTATGATAACGTCGGACCGGTCGTGCCGATGCCCCCCTGGGTGACCGACCTGTTCATCCAGGGCCAGCTGTGGGCCAAGAATGTCGTGACAGGATCTTACCTCTATCATAATATCAGCGGAATTCCCGAAGGTGACTCCCAGTACAAGTGGTACCGGACCGATTCTGTCGGCGCTCCGTTAATTCCCATCGACAGCGCCTGGTTTATCAACTACACGCTCGACAGCATCGAAGACATCGGCAAGTACATCGTATTTGAAGTCACACCGGTGGCTGCTTACGGCGACAGCGCCATGGGCCAGCCAGCCAGGGTCTATACCCCCACCCCGATCGGCGGAGTCGGAATCCCGGAGCTGGAAAAAGTACAGGCCAGGTACTATCCAAATCCGGTATCCGGATTCCTCACGATCGAATCGAAGGAACAAGGTCTTACGGTCGAACTGATCGATCCGAAAGGAATCATCATCATGACCCGGACTCTCCCGCGGGGTGATAAAACCACCTTGCAACTGGATCACCTGAAGTCGGGATTCTATTTTATCCGGCTGTCAGCGCCAGGGAAAATCCCGCATACTGGGAAACTCGTTATTCAATAGTGGGATATGGGATATGGGATAAATAAGCCTCCCCTGAAGTTCTGGCAGATCTGGAACATGAGTTTTGGTTTTCTTGGGATCCAGTTTGGCTGGGGGCTGCAAATGGCCAACATGAGTGCCATTTATGAATACCTGGGGGCGGAACCCGATCAGATCCCGTTGCTATGGCTTGCTGCACCGCTTACCGGACTGATCATCCAGCCCATTGTTGGCAACCTGAGTGATCATACCTGGAACCGGTTAGGTCGCCGCCGTCCCTACTTCCTGGCCGGAGCGATCCTTTCCTCTATTGCTTTGATCCTGATGCCCAATTCCCCGACACTATGGATGGCAGCCGGATTGCTATGGATTCTCGATGCCTCCATCAACATCTCCATGGAGCCCTTCCGGGCATTTGTCGCAGATCTGCTTCCGGAACGACAGCGGGCCAGAGGCTTTGCCATGCAAAGCCTGTTTATCGGCTTGGGAGCCATAATTGCTTCCGCCCTGCCCTGGCTTCTTACAAACCTGTTTTCCGTAAGGAGCGGAGCCTCAGAAGGTTCCTCCATACCATTTGCCGTGAAACTTTCGTTTTACCTTGGCGCTGTCGTATTCCTCACAGCCGTTTTGTGGACGATTATCCGGACCCGTGAGTATCCACCAGAACAGGTTAACGAATTCAAAACCAGCAGAAAAAACATCCGCAGTTTTTTTCTGGAAATTTTCAGGGATATTCTTCATATGCCGCGTGCCATGAGAAAACTGGCGTGGGTCCAGATCTTTTCGTGGCTGGGACTATTTTGCATGTGGCTCTATTTCCCCGTGGCCGTAGCCCGGAATGTGTTTGGCGCTCCCAATGAAACCTCAGGGATATATCCGCAAGGAATCGAATGGGCCGGTCTTTGTTTCGCCATGTATTCACTGGTCTGTTTTGGATTTGCCTTTCTTTTGCCCCGCATTGCCCGGAGCATCGGGATGACCATGACCCATGTATTCTGCCTGGTATGCGGAGCTGCCGGACTGCTCTCCGTGGGGATTATCCATGAACCCTGGCTGTTGATGCTCTCCATGACCGGAGTCGGCATTGCCTGGTCCAGCATCCTCTCCATGCCTTATGCCATTTTATCCGGATCGTTGCCACCTGAGAAAACCGGCGTCTATATGGGAATCTTCAATTTTTTCATCGTCCTTCCGGAAATTTTCGCCTCCCTGGTCTTCGGATGGGTGATGCTGCATATTCTGAACAACAACCGGATGGCAGCGGTTATTGCAGGGGGAGCCTGTCTCCTGATTGCAGCCGCGTTCATGCTGCGGGTCAGAGACGAGGGACGAGGGACGAGGGACGAAGGACGTAAGAGAGTGTGAGAGTATGAGAGGAGGAATGTTTTCCCTTAATGACTTTAATGACCATAATGACGAAAGACCAATGACCAATGACCAACGAGCAAGCGGAATCCTGCTTCATCCGACCTCCCTGCCCGGGAAATATGGGATCGGAACCTTAGGAAAAGCAGCCACTGACTTTGTCGACTTTCTGGCCGGTTCCAAGCAACAATACTGGCAAATCCTCCCCCTGGGCCCTACAGGATTTGCCGATTCCCCCTATCAATGTTATTCGGCACACGCAGGGAATCCCAATCTGATCGACTTCGATGAACTAGTGAACGAGGGATTGCTAAGTAAAGAAGATACTCAAAATTTCCCTTTTTTCGATGAAGGTCCCGTCGATTTCGACCGGGTACAGAAAGCAAGGAAACCTCTGTTGGTCAAGGCTTATCAGGCTTTCAAAGAAAGCCGGGACCCAACAGCTAGACTAAAATTCAGAAATTTTCTCAAAAATAACTCATTCTGGCTCCATGATTACGCGTTGTTTATGGCCATAAAAGCGCATATGGATATGAAGCCTTGGTACCATTGGGATGCGGCGATCAAGCAACGCAAACCGGAGGTGGTGACGCATTTTCAGCATCTGTTAAAGGAAGATATCGAATATTATAAATTCATTCAGTACCTTTTTTTCAGGCAATGGTTCGCTATAAAAGAGTATGCTCATAAGAAATCCATCCGGATTATTGGCGATATCCCGCTCTACATTTCACTGGACAGCGCCGACGCATGGATCAACACACACCTGTTTGAATTCGACAACAAACTTAATCCCGTCCGGGTTGGAGGAGTCCCACCCGACTATTACAGTGAAACGGGACAGCTTTGGGGAAATCCCCTTTTCCGGTGGAAAGAAGAACAGGAGGAGGTTACCCGGTGGTGGGAGCAGCGGATTCAAACCAACCTTACCCTCTTCGACCTCATCCGGATTGATCATTTTCGCGGTTTTGCCGCTTACTGGGCAGTGCCGTTCGGAGAAAAAACCGCCGTGAAAGGAAAATGGATTGACGGACCGGGAAAAGATTTCTTTGATGCCATGATAAAACGATTCGGATCCCTTCCTATCATCGCGGAGGACCTGGGTGTGATCACACCCGATGTGGAGGAGTTGAGGGATCATTTCGGATTTCCGGGGATGAAGGTGCTGGAGTTTGCGTTTGATTCGGAAGAAGCAAACGATTACCTTCCCTACAACTACACCAGAAACTGCATTGTGTACACCGGTACTCATGATAATGATACGGTACAAGGCTGGTTCGAAGAGGCAAGTGAAGAAGACAGGGACTATCTGCTGGCTTTCGTGAACACAGCAGGGGATCAGATTCATTGGGATATGATCAGGCTTGCCTGGTCTTCGGTAGCGAATCTGGCCATCGTGCCGATGCAGGATTTGCTCGGACTGGACAGCTCTGCACGGATGAACATACCGGGAACTACCGTAAACAACTGGCAATGGCGAGCCCGGCAGGAGGATTTCACTGAAGACCTGTCAGATAAGCTAAGGGAACTCACTGTGCTTTATGGCAGAGGGAACAGTGAGCCAGGGAACAAAATAAAATTTTAATTCATAATTCATTATTCGTTATTCATTATTCATTATTCGATATTCGTCATTCATTATGTCTCGTCTGGTACTAATTCTGTTTGCCTTCTGGTGTTTTTCCCTGTCGGGTCAGGTCCTTCAGGATCTGAGGGTGGAGCCGCCATTCTGGTGGACCGGATTCAAACATCCGCATCTTCAGATCATGATACACGGACTGAATATTTCCAACTATACTGTCAGCCTCAATTATCCTGGAGTCACTGTCAATCGGGTCGATCGGATCGAAAGTCCCAACTACCTCTTTCTCACCCTCGCGATCTCGCCGGATGCCGTTCCGGGGACGTTTCCGATCCGTTTCCTAAAAGAAAAAGCGGTTATTGGAAGTTATCTCTACGAATTGAAACAACGGGATCCTGGTTCCCGGCTTCGTAAGGGTTTTTCCGCTTCCGACGTCATCTACCTGATGACTCCCGACCGTTTCGCCAACGGTGACACGGCCAACGACAACCTTCCTTCGATGCGCGAGAAGGTCGACCGGACCAACCCGAACGGAAGGCACGGCGGAGACATTCAGGGGGGCATTGATCATCTTGACTACCTGGAAGCCCTTGGTGTGACAGCGCTCTGGATCAACCCGCTCCTGGAAAACAACATGGAACGATATTCTTACCACGGGTATTCAACCACCGATTATTATAAAACAGATCCCCGGTTCGGTTCCAATGAAGATTACGTAAGGTTGGCTGACTCGTTGCACCGGCGCGGCATGAAACTGATCATGGACATGATTTTCAATCATTGCGGCAGCGCCCACTGGTGGATGGCCGATCTGCCTTCGGCCGACTGGATCAATGCATGGCCCGAATTCACCCGTTCCTCCTACCGGGCCGGAACCGTCTCGGATCCTTACGCTTCGCCGTCCGACAGCGTGAAATTCATCAAAGGATGGTTCGATCAAACCATGCCCGATCTGAACCAGCACAATCCCTTCCTGAAGAACTACCTGATTCAGAACAGCCTCTGGTGGATCGAATATGCAAAGCTCGACGGCATTCGCCAGGATACACATCCTTATCCATTTAAGGATATGATGGCAGAATGGGGAAAACGGGTGCTGGATGAATATCCTGATTTTAACATCGTGGGAGAATGCTGGATGAACTTTCCTTCAACCGTAGCTTACTGGCAAAAAGATACACCCAATAAGGACGGATACAATTCCAACCTGCCCAGTGTCTTTGATTTCCCCATGTACGATGTACTCCGCGTCGCTTTTTCGGAACCCGAAGGGTGGAACACCGGGATTGTTCACTTGTACGACATTCTGTCGCAGGACGGAGCTTATCCTAATCCCATGAATCTGGTGATCTTTGCCGATAACCACGACGTGAACAGGTACCTGGATACCCAGCGGGATGACGTCAGAAAACTGAAAATGGCGATTGCCTTTGTCCTGACTACCCGGGGGATCCCCCAGATTTTTTATGGTACTGAACTTCTGATGACCACCGGAGAGGATGAAGGGCATGGTTCCATCCGTAAAGACGTTATAGGAGGCTGGCCAGGTGATTCACGGGATGCCTTTACAAAACAGGGAAGAACACCGCAAGAGCAGGATATGTATACTTACCTGCAAACAATCCTGCAATGGCGCAAAACCAAACCTGTCATCCATTCCGGAAATCTCCGGCATTACATTCCACAGGATGGGGTTTACGTATATTTCCGCTATAATGCTTCCGATACTGTAATGGTCGTTCTGAATAACAATGATGAAGTGAAAACACTTGATACCGGACGCTTCTCCGACTTCCTGAAGGGCCAGGCCAAAGGAACCGAGATCATCACCGGGCAAACGATTCACGACCTAAGGAACCTGGTTATTCCCGGAAAATCTGTCCTTATAATTGAGTTTACAGATTGACTTTTAAGTTGAATGTTAAACATATTGGTATGATCAAAGTTTTTACAATTCTCGCTTGTGTATTCTGCGTCTTATTCTCTCCTTCCTGTAAAAAAGAAAACAGTACGATACCCCTCCCCGATGGCTTTTATCCCGGGCGTATCTACACGAAAACGGGCTGTCTCAATGAACCATGCTCGAGTCAGGGGATCCGTACCTATTATTATGATAATATAGGGAGAATATCACGGGTTACAAATCAACCATTCCCAAGTGAGAAGACGGAGATCACCTCGTCAGGGGAATGTCAATATTTTGATTCCTTGATAATCAATACTTCTTATGATAGTAACCATCACGCTTATGCCATTGATTCAATTTTTCTGAACGAACAGGGGTGGATGAGAAAAAATATTGTTACCGTGTATGTTCAAAATCCACAACCTGATACGGCCAAAATCATTATGAATTATTTCTATTCACCTGATGGATTTCTAATTTATATGGAAGATAGTGGGCATCCCGATGACCGTTGGTGTAAAAGTTTTGTGGAATCCGGAGGGAATATTATTTCCGACACGGTAAAACGTATTCACGATTTTAAAGACACTCTGGTCTTTTATACGATTTACGACTATTTTTACGATTCCCTTAATACCCTGACGCCAGATGTCGAAGGAATACTGTATAAAGGAAAACCCAACCGGAATCTGCTGAAGAGTAAAAAAACCTATGAGGGAACATACGGGCAGCAGATCGAACAGCAGAATTATGAGTATATCCTTGATCCTGCAGGCAGAGTTATCACCTACATCTGGGACTATGACCCAAACGGGTACGGGCCTATCCAATTATCTTATGATTGCGCCTATTATTAACTAATCATTCGTCAATCGTCAATCAGAAATTCATTCTACAATCGTAAATCGTAATTCGTAAATTGAGCTCATGTTAGCAATCCAGAAAAAACTCAGTAATGTTTTCTACGTGATCCTTGGTCTCCCCTCCACCGCTATGGGATTCGCGTTATCGATCCAGATCGCCGTGCTGAGCTGGATCCTCTATACAAAGTACGGACTTGAGATCCATCAGATCGGGATTGTATGGGCGGCAGGCCCCATTGCCGGCATCATTGGGCAACCCCTCATCGGGCTGATCAGCGACAAGATCTGGTTCTGGGGAGGGCGGCGCAGGCCCTTTATCATTATCGGGGGGATCCTGACTGCCCTGATGATTCTGGCTTTGCCCTTTCTCGATCGGATCAACGACTTTTTCGGAATCGGCAGCCTGATGGCGGTAGCGATCACCGTAGCGCTCACGCTCGACCTCTCCATTAACATCAGCTTTAATCCCACCCGCTCCATCATCGCCGATGTCACTCCTGAGGGACAGCCGCGCACGAAAGGTTTCACCTGGATGCAGTCTGTCTCCAACCTGTTTGGCAGTATGGCCTACCTGACCGGCGCCCTACTCGGAAACTACATCCTGATCTATGCCGGGATTGTTATTGTCTTACTCTTCTCTATCGGCCCCTTGTTTTTTATCCGGGAACCCCGGCATCTGGAGGCGGAAACTTCCGGAGAAAATAAAAAAGAGGGAACGGTCTCGACCGCATCCCGTATTCAATGGGGCGAGCTGCTTAAACTCTACATCGCCCATGGATTCTCCTGGCTGGGTATCCAAACGATGTTCATCTACATAATCGCGTTCATTGAACAAAAGATTCATCCCGAAACCACCGAACAGACCGGACAGATGATCGGCTGGTCTTTCTTCATCCTGAATGCGGTGGGTTCTATCTGGCCGGCGTTCCTGCTGGAACCACTGAGCAAACGGATCGGTCGGGTGCATACCCATGTGCTTTCCGTGGCTACCATGTCGCTCGGCTACTTTGGAATTATGCTTTGGGCGAATACGGCCTGGTTGCTATATGCCCTGATGGGGGTCCTTACGTTCGGATGGGCGGCGGTGGTGAGCCTTCCCTTCGCCATCATGTCGGAAAAAGTGTCGAAACCCCGGATGGGTTTTTTTATGGGGATCTTCAACCTGTCGGTGGTGCTTCCCCAATTGGTTTCCAGCTTTGTGATCGGGGGCTTCGTAGGAAGCGCTGAAGATAAGAACATCATTTTCCTGGTCAGCGGAGTTTCGCTGGCCATCTCGGCGTTACTCTGGTTGACGGTTCGCGAAAAAATTACAAACGCAAAATAATCCGTATCTTTATGAAAAGAAACGTCATCATCTTTTTGTATATGATCTTTCAGATTGCAGGAACGTATGCTCAGTCGTTTCAACAGTTCATCGAACAGCTCTACGCATTGCCTGAAGCGCAGCGGCAGGCTGCTGTCGACAGCTTCCTGAATGCCGGGCATACCTTCCCGTTTACAGAATCCGACACGCTGGTTAGCTTCGTGTACCGGGGAAACGGACAAAGCCTCACTCTGGCAGGTGACGCTTCAGTGTGGAACCCCGACATCGATCTGATTCAAGTTCCCGGGACCAATTTCTGGTACCATTCAACCCACTATGAAGCCAATGCCCGTCTCGATTACAAATTCGTACTCAACGGATCCTCCTGGATTCTCGACCCCCTGAATCCAAATACCTGTCTGGGCGGTTTCGGCCCTAATTCCGAGCTGCGCATGCCGGACTATGTTGTCCCCCCTGAGATCGCATTCGATCCGTCTATCCCTCACGGGACCCTGGAAGACACGCTCTTTGCCAGCACTAACCTGGGAAACACGCGAACTGTCAAGATCTACCTGCCTCCCGGTTATTCTGTTACTGCACAGAATTACCCTGTGGCGCTGTTCCACGATGGAATCGATTATATCAACCTGGGAGATGTCCGGAATATCTTCGATTACCTCATTGCGCACCAACTGATGGTTCCGGTGATCGGTATTTTTGTGCCTCCTGTCGACCGTACCGAAGAGTATGCCGGTTCCAAAAAGGAACTTTTCCGGAAGTTCATCGTCGAGGAACTCATGCCGGCGCTCGATCAACGTTACCGGACCGACACTTCAGCTCAAAAACGGGCGATGATCGGCGCTTCCAACGGGGGGAATATCTCCCTCTACATTGGAATGAAAAACCCCGAAATTTTCGGCAAGATCGGAGCCCAATCAAGCAATATACAAAACATGATTTCCAATACCTTTCAGGGGAGCGACAAACTCGATCTGAAACTGTACCTGGATATCGGGGTTTATGACATCCCGACTCTCATCCCCCTGGTCAAAAACTTTGTGAACATTCTCCAATCCAAAGGATATGTTTACGAATTTTTCGAATTTCCGGAAGGCCATAGCTGGGGCAGCTGGAAAGGGCATCTGAGGTTGGCTCTAATCCAGTTTTTTCCGTATCAGACGGGAATGAACGAAAACCGGCCGGCAAGAATGTTTGACCTGAAACAGAATTATCCGAATAACCCATGAAAAAGCTTTCCATCCCGTTGGGGACCTTATCCCTCCTGTTTATGATTCTTAGTTGTATCCGGGTTCCTGACCTGCATGTGGCCGAACACTCCCTACTACCGAAAATGGCTCCACCGGTAACCCTCCAATCCGACTCCACGGTGATTGTACTGGCCGATTACTTCCGGCAACCTCAGCTGATTGATTCTGTTGTCACTGATCCCTCTGTAAAGTCAGCATTTTCAGCCGACTCTGCCCTGTTGATACTGAAGCCTGCCACCCAGAAGATTCCCTTGCTTTCAGTCCTGGAAGTATGGGCTCAGGGAACCAGCTATTCCATCCTGTTGAAACGGTCGCCGGAGGTGTGGGTAAATGTCACGTTTCAATCAAAAGGAAAGGAGTACAAAAAAGTGCAGTTAGCCGGTCAGATGAACGACTGGAATCCGGCACGCTGCAATTTCAAACAAACCGATGGCACCTGGGAAGGCTTTCTGTTTTTATTTCCCGGGAACTACCAGTACAAACTCGTATTGGACGGAAAATGGGTTACCGATCCGGGGAATTCCGATTCGGCCAGCAATGGGATTGGTGGGTATAACTCGGTCCTCAGGGCAGGCAACCTCTCATCACCCCGCCTTCCTTTTCTGTATGCAAAAGAGTCGGCTGAAAACCATCTCCTTATCGGAGGAATAGAGAAAGCAACCGACATTTTCATCTTCTGGCAGAACTACTTGCTGCCGCAATCCTTCCTGGAATCCGACACTTCCGGATTGATTGTGCACCTTCCCAACAATGCGAAACAGGTGGAACGTAGTTTTTTGCGGGTGTGGGCCGGCAACGAAACCGGTCTTTCCAACGACCTGCTGATCCCGTTACATTATGGCCAGGTTGTCACTAATCACGAAGAACTCTCCCGGTCGGATCGGGAGACGCTGATCCTCTACTTCCTGATGATTGACCGCTTCCGGAATGGAAACCCGGAGAATGACATCCCGGTTAAAGATCCCGAGGTAGATCCGCGGTTGAATTACCAGGGCGGCGACCTGAAGGGCATCCTTGAAAAACTGGATGAGGATTACTTCACCAACCTGGGTGTCAATGCCATCTGGATTTCTCCCCTCACACAGAATCCCCTTACCGCATTCAGGGAGTTTCCGAAGCCTCACCGGAAATATTCCGGATATCACGGATACTGGCCTATCACCCTTACTACCGTGGATTCCCGGTTTGGCGTTTCCGACGACTTGAAAAACCTCGTGAAGGAAGCTCACCGGAAAGACATCAGCGTGATCCTCGACTTCGTATCCCATCATGTACATCAGGATTATCCTCTTCTCAAAGAACACCCCGACTGGATGACGCCGGTGGATCTTCCCAACGGGAAGAAGAATATCCGGATATGGGATGAGTACAGGTTAAGTACCTGGTTCGACATTTTCCTGCCAACCCTTGACCTGTCGAAACCCGAGGTCTATGAACTGGTTTCCGACTCGGCAGCATACTGGATCAGCGAATACGAACTGGATGGTTTTCGTCATGATGCGACCAAACACGTTCCGGAAATCTACTGGAGAACCCTGACCCGCAAGCTGGATTCGATCCTGGAACCCGAAAACAGGAGCTTCTTTCAGATTGGAGAGACCTTCGGAAGTCGGAAACTGATTGCCAGTTATATCAATCCCGGGATGCTGGATGCCCAGTTTGATTTCAACCTCTATTGGGAGATCCGGAATGCGTTTGCGCTGGATCAAACCTCTTTCCGCGACCTACATATTGCCTTGCTTCAGTCTCTTTCCTTTTTCGGGTCCCACCACCTCATGGGCAACATAACCGGGAACCAGGATATGGCCCGGTTCATCTCGTATGCAGGGGGGGCGTTGCGCATGAACGAAGATGACCGGGAAGCGGGATGGAAACGAGATATCCAGATCAAAGATCCGATCGCCTACCGGAAACTTGCCTCATTGATGGCTTTCAACATGACCATTCCGGGCGTCCCGGTAATCTACTACGGAGATGAATATGGGATGCCTGGCGCCAACGATCCCGATAACCGGAGGATGATGAAATTCGACGGACTTACGGTTCAGGAACAGCAGATGCTCGACATCACCCGGAAACTGACGCACCTTCGCAGCCAGAACCTGTCCCTGTTGTACGGGGACTTCCTCCCGTTGAAAATCTCCGACAAAATCTACGTGTACCTTCGCACCTACCTTGATCAGGCAGTACTGGTGGCCTTCAACAAACACAGCAGCTCCAAGACGGTGGAATTGACTTTGCCCCCACAATTCGGGAAGGCGCAGTTTGTCCCACAGTTCGGATCGTCGATACTTATAAAAGGTCGCAGCGCGTCCTTATCTTTACCGGCAAATTCGTTTGAGATTCTTACTAAAAAGTCTCAACCAATTGAATAGAACGCGGATGACGCAGATACCTTCGGTAACGCGGATTTACACTGATTACTAATCAGCGATAATCCGCGTTTATCCGTATAATCCGCGTTCCATTGTTCAACGAAAAATATTTATTATGAAACCCGTGAGAAAGTTAATTTTGTCAACATGCATTTTATTATTTGCAACCATGTTTGTTCCCTTCTTTTCCTGTAAACAAAAAATGACCACCCGGTTTGATCATCCGGAATGGAGTAAAAACGCCACCATCTATGAAGTGAACATCCGTCAGTTTACTCATGAAGGAACGTTCCGGGCCTTTGAAAAGCATCTGCCCCGCCTGCAGGAAATGGGGATCAAAATCCTCTGGCTGATGCCGGTTCAGCCCATCGGGAAGGTCAACCGAAAAGGGAGTCTGGGTAGTTATTATTCGGTACAGGATTACCTTGCCGTGAATCCCGAGTTCGGAACCCTGGAAGACTTTAAACAGGTCGTCGGAAAAGCGCATGAGCTGGGCATGTACCTGATCATCGACTGGGTTGCCAATCATACGGCCTGGGACAACAACCTGATCAGCGAACATCCCGAATGGTACAAAAAGGATTCCTCAGGCAACATCGTTTCTCCGGTCGCCGACTGGACGGATGTAGCTGGTCTCGATTATTCCCAATCCGGATTGCGGGCTTACATGACCGAAGCCCTTGCCTGGTGGGTGAAGGAGTGCGACATCGACGGGTTCCGGTGCGACGTAGCCGGCATGTTGCCGGTAGATTTCTGGAACAGAGCGGCTCCTGAGATCAGAAAGATCAAACCCTTATTCATGCTGGCTGAATGGGAGACCCCCGACATGCACGACACGGCCTTCGATGCCACCTATTCGTGGGATCTTTTCCGCCTGATGAATCAGATTGCCAGAGGGGAAAAGCGTCCAGGGAAGATCGACTCCCTGCTGAAGGCCGAGCAGAAGACCTATCCTGTGGATGCCTTCCGCATGCGTTTCACATCCAACCACGATGAAAATTCCTGGAACGGAACCGAATTTGAACGGATGGGCGAAGGGGCGCAGGCTTTTGCAGTGCTCACCTTTACCCTTCCCGGGATTCCGCTGGTCTATACCGGCCAGGAGGCCGCGATGAATAAGCGGTTATCCTTCTTTGATAAGGATTCCGTAGGTTGGGGGAGCTATCCGCTCAACGGATTCTATTCCGCCCTCGTCCACCTGAAGCTGACCAATCCGGCTCTCTGGAACGGTACTGATGGCGGGGAGTTCATCAGAATAAAGACCTCCAACAATACTGAGGTTTTCGCCTTCATCAGGGTGAAAGAGGAGAACCGGGTTTTTTGTTTGTTCAATTTCTCTCCCGATGCACAGACGATCCGGCTGAAAGGTAGAGAATTTACCGGATGTTACAGGGAGTTGTTTTCGAAGGTAGAAAAATCGTTTGCCAGGAATGAAGAAGTGACTCTTCATCCCTGGCAAACCATGATTTTTGTTGAGGATTAATCTATTTCCCCAACGTCTAATTCTGAATCAGATTCGGATTTACGTCGATTTCCCGTTGCGGAATCAGGTACATTAACCTGCGATCGTTCCATGGCAAATCCTTGTCGGAGATTTTCTCTTTCTTGAGCCGTTTCTGGTTGAAGAAATTGTCGCCCTGGAAGCATAGTTCCTTGAACCGTTCGTAATAGAGTAACGTCAGATTGATGCTCACCGTATCCGGAACACCGGCCCGTTTTCTGACCATGTTCAGATCTTCCAGGGCCCCGGGAGTATCCCCCTGATTAAACCTGGATTCCGCTCTGTTCAGGTACACCTCGGCCAGCCGGATCAGTGGGATGTTCATATATCTGTCGTCAAACATCGTAGTAAAATACTTCCCATCCTGGGTTATAAAAAACGTAGTATAACGCTGGTCATTCACCCCCCCGGTGAAGGTAAACACCTTCAGCACGCCAACCGACGGACTGAATTTGGCATTGCTGGCTAATCTGTAATACCCGTTAAGTGTCCCTGCGGACGTGCTGGTTTGGGTACTCAAAACGGCAAAGAGGATCTCGGGGGTGACATCGCTGGTAAAGTTTTTATAGACACTGTCGACCAGACTGAACTTGCCGCTGTTGATCACCTCGGTCGAAACATCAATACAATCCTGATAGCGTTCCAGGTAAAAATAGACCCGGGAAAGCAACGCATTGGCCGACCATTTGGTAGCCCTGTTTTCATTGCTCTCAGGAAGCAGGTCAGTAGCTTCTGTGAGGTCAGCCACGATTTGCGTATAAACCTGATCCACGGTATTCCGGCTCGGTTTTTCTTCAATCCCGGTGGGCGCCAGGATCAAGGGAACACCCAGACCGGTGTTTGGATTGCCCAGATACCGGATCATATCAAAATAGATCATGGCCCGGATAAAGAGGCACTCTCCACGCAGTCGGTTGGCATCAACTTCAGGAGGATCCACCTGAGGAATAGCTTGAATGATGGAGTTGGCAATATTGATCGTGTAGTAACATCTCTCCCAGAAAGAAGCAGTCAGACGGTTATCTGGCGACATGCTCTTTTCCAGCATCTGTGTCTCTTCGTACACAATATTCCCTTGACCGGAAGGTTTCACATTATTGGCCAGCATATCACCACAGGCCCAGATGTTCCCACCGTACAGATCCCCGTTCTGCAACGCGTTATAGGTTCCCATCAGCGCAGCCTGTAATCCTTCATAGGTCGTCAGGGCTTCCTCATCCGAGATTTTATCCTTGGGGATTTTGTTAATGATCTTTTCACAGGATGCCAGGATGATCAAAAGCGCTGCAATTCCAGTTGTCAGATTCAATATCTTTTTCATGGTTCTTCTGTTTTTACGTTAAAAATTAAGGTTAACCCCGACGGTAAAGGTTTTAGCCTGGGGAGGACTCAGGTAAGTGACACCTTGCGTGATGTTCCCGCTGTAGTCGCGGTTGACTTCCGGATCCCATCCTTTGTATTTTGTCCATGTCCACCAGTTCTGAGCCAGTAAGTAAATCCGGATACTCGACATAGCAATGGTTTTCGACCAGTTCGCCGGAAAGGTGTACCCGATGGTAAAGGTTTTTAACCTGATGAAGGATCCATCGTCCAGATACCTGGTAGAGTTGTGGGTTGAATATGTATTTTGCCAGAGTAACTGGGGGGTTTCCGCCACATCACCGGGTTTGGTCCAGTGGTTCTCAATGGTGGTCATCTGGTTCCAGTTGGCGCCTATCTGTCCTCCTTCCAGAAATTTTCCGTCATCCCGGTATACGTCATTACCCCACTGATAGGTAAAGAGTATCCCCGCGTCGAATCCTTTCCAGGAAAAGGTATTGTTTAATCCCCCGAACCAGGTTGGGTACGGATTTCCAACCACTTTTGCATTGTCGGCGAAGAAGTCGGGATCCGTATCGTCCCAGGGGCCGATTGTACCGTCGGCCAGATAGAAAAGTTCCTTTCCCGTTTCCGGATCTACTCCGTAATACTCAACCAGCCTCCAGGCGCCTACCGGATATCCTTCCTGGGCGTAATTATTACCATAATTCTCACCTGCAATGATCTGTCCCTCTATATCCAGGATCTTATTCTTATTATAGTTGATGTTAAAATCCGTTTGCCATTTGAATTTCCTGACCAGGTTATTGCTCGTTAGGAAAAATTCAATCCCTTTGTTTTCAAGGGATCCGACATTCATAGTCACAATCGAAGCGCCGCTGGTTTGAGGCACATTCACTCGTAATAACATGTCATACGTATACTTGTAATAGTAATCAAATCCGCCGGAGAGCCTTCCTTTCCACAATCCGAAATCAATACCTGCGTCGACCTGGGATACGTTTTCCCAGCTCAGATTCGGATTGGCGACCACATCGGTGCGGATACCCGGCTCCCCGTAATACCGGGTAGCTGAATAGGAACCAAAGTACCAATCATCTCCGATCTCGGCATTTCCGGTTATCCCGTAACTGGCTCTGATTTTCAGATAACTCAGGATCTTCGTTACACTCTCCGATATGAATTTCTCCTCCGTGATGGTCCATCCAACAGAAGTGGAAGGGAACCAGCCCCATTTGTTCCCGGGGCCAAACCGCGAGGAGGCATCCCGGCGCAGGGTAAAGGTGAAATAGTACTTGTTTTTAAAGTCATAGGCAACACGTCCGATCAATGAAAGAAAGCCATACCCGGTTGACCAGGTTCCCGCTGTAATGATGGAAGCGCTCCCAGGTTGAGTCAACGAATTACTGGGGAAATCGGACCCGGTTACCCAACTGCCGAGCTGGGAATTGTTCTGTACCTGGAAACCCAGGAAACCCGTAATGTTGTGGTTATTGAATGACTTTTCGAGGTTCAGGGAAACCACGTTGGAATAGTTCTCGACCTGAACCCGCCGGTCGGTAGCCACTGCCTGCTCATGGGTGATAGTTCCTTCATATTTATAGTCTCTCAGGTAGATGTTGTTCAGGCCGAATTCGTCGCGGATCGATAACCATTTTGTGAGATGAAACTCTCCAAAAACATTTCCCAAAATTGAAAAGGTATAAGCGCCATAGGTCAGATCTTCCCGGGTAGCCACTACGTTAGTGAAATTCGAACTTTTGGGAGCGAAATAGCCCCCGGAGGAATTGTATACCGCCATGATGGGTAATGACCGGCTCTGGGCTGTTCCCAAACCTCCGGCCCAACCTGTAGGAACACGCTTATTAATGGTATAGGAAACCCCCACATTGGCGCCAAATTGGAACCTGTCGGATGCGATGTGGGAGAAATTCAACCTACCGTTGATCCTTTGAAAAGAGTTGTCCTTGATAAATCCCTTCTCACCAAAGTAGGAGCCGGTCAGAAAATACTGGGTTTTAGCGGTACCTCCCATGGCCGACAAGGTAGCATTCTGCAGAGACCCCATCTGTAGCATCTCATCGATCCAGTCGGTGTTGGTGTTGTCAATAATGCTTTTATTGCCTTGATAGGTCTCATATTTTTGCTCCTCTGTGAAAGCGTTATAGTCGCCCTCATAGATCAGGTTGGTGTTGTAAATCCCGTAAGGGAGCTGCTCGTAATATTGCTGCTCTGTTCCCATCTCGGAATTAAACCAGGCCTCTTTTGTCAGCCTCAGGTAAGCCGGACCGTCGAGCACTTTCAACTTGTTCGTGACCGAGCTGATCCCCGCATAATAATTAAAAGTAAAGTTGGTTTTGGGTTCGCCTCTCCCCAGTTTTCCTTGTTTTGTGGTGATCAGGATGACCCCGTTGGCTGAACGGGAACCGTAGATCGCAGCGGCTGCCGCATCCTTCAGCACTTCAATGGAAGCAATATCTGCCGGATCAATTTGTGCCAGCGCATTGGATTCATCCGGGAATCCCGATTCATTGGTATAACTTCCTGTAACTACCGGGACACCGTCAACCACATACAATGGTTCGCTGCTTGCCAGCAAGGAGGAGGTTCCCCTGATCCGGATTGTCACTGCTCCACCGGGAAGACCGTTGTCGGAAGTCACTTTTACCCCGGGGGCACGCCCCTGTAAGGCTTTTCCGAAGTTCTCGACAGGAATAGACTCGATCTCCTGGGCTTTGACAGATGCGATGGAACTGGTAATGTCCCTTTTTCGTTTGGTTCCATACCCGATTACCACAATCTCGTCCAACTGCAGATTGTCTTCGGCGATGGCGAAATTCTGGGTGACAGTCTGCCCCTGAATGACCGTAATAGTGACAGTCATCCGTTCGTACCCAATGTAGCTGCAAACAAGAACCTGCTTGCCAACGGGGGCATCAAATGAGTATCGGCCATCCACCCCACTCGACACCCCAATGGTCGTTCCTTCTATGAACACATTGGCGCCTGGAATTTCTTCATCGGTCTGTACATCGGTTATAATCCCCGATACCACGCCGGTTTGCGCGAAACCAGTGAAACATCCCAACACCCATAGTGTCAGAGGAATCCATGATTGCATTCGTAAAATTTTCCTCATAGCTGTTGATTTTTAGATAACGTTTTCTTTGTCGTAAAGATAAAAAAAAATAAATTTATCTGATTTTTTGATTTATATAATTTATATTTGTGTACTAAAATAAGCGATAATTTTATTCATTTAAATCAAATGCCTATGAAAAGCTTTACTACTTCCTTGCGGAAAAGCTTCTTGGTGCTGTGTGCACTGGTTGCTTTCATGAATGTCACACGTGCACAGATGCCGGCTGCTATTACAGTTGAACCAGCCGGCGCTACGGTCTTTGATGACATAAAGTTAACCTTCAATCCCGAGATGGCCTGTTACCAGAGCGGTTCCCTGATAGGTGTACCACTGGTTTATATGCACTCGGGTGTCACTATTGGCGGGAATAACTGGCAGAATGTTGTGGAGTACAACGCTGTTGGCGCCAACGGTCAATCCCCTCACCTCACCCCGAATCCTGACGGGACGTTTTCCATCGCGTTCAATCCGGCTGCGTTTTACGGCATCGAAGCAGGAACGGTGGTTACCCAGATCTGTGCCGTCTTCAACGATGGGCAATGGGATTCTAAAGACGGAAGAGATGGCCCCGTAGGTCCCTCCCCAAATCCGGGATCCTTATGTACTGACTTTTTCATCCCTTTAGCCTATACTTCAACTGAACCAAAGTTCTCCTTTAAGGTCAACATGAACAAAGCATTCAACGATGGCATCTTTGATCCGATCACTGATGACGTTTATGCTATTGTAAGCCAACGGTTTGACTCCCTTAAGCTTGACCCGAATCCGGATCTTACCTATACAGGTCTTCTGGAAACAGGGTTGGATTCGGGTGTTGTCTACGATGTGAAATTCAGGATTAATGAAGACCTTCTGGAAACAGTGACCCGGAAGTATACGGCGGTACCTGGCGTCGTTTCCATTGATGTTTGGTGGAATGACGATCCGATCAACGCCATCAACTTCCAGTGCGACATGACTTACCAGGTTGCGCTCGGAACGTTCGATCCTCTGGTGGATTTTCTGGATATAGCCGGGTCTATGAACGGTTGGGGAGGCTCTCCTCATATGACGCAGGTTGATACCTCGTTCGTTTATGAGATCTCTTATACGCTCGATGCGGGATCTATATACGAATACAAATTCCGGATCAACGGCGACTGGGCTACTTCCGAATTCCCTGGTGGAGGTCCAAACCGGATGTTCCTGGCCCCCGATGAACCCATGGATGTCTATCATATCTATGACAACTATCAGCCGGGTACAGTTCCCATGATCTTCCAGTGCAACATGTGGTATCAGATCGTAGCCGGTCACTTTGATCCGGCAGTGGATTACCTGGATGTGGCAGGGAACTTCAACGGATGGGGAGCCTACGATGTGCTGTTCGACCGGAGTGGAGATTCCGTTTATACCGTTACTAAAAACATTGACACCATCAACATCGGCGGCTCTCCCGTGGAGTTTAAGTTCCGCTTCAACGGAGATTGGGGAACCTCCGAATTCCCTGGTGGCGGTCCGAACCGCAAATACGACCTGCTGGATACCACCGGTGGCGTCCAGAATATTTACTATTGCTGGTACGACAACAAGGATCCAGACGTCCTTACCCCACCCTGGGTATATAATGTGCATATTGATGGCAGCCTGGTGGTCGGCAATGAACTGACAGGAGTGTACACTTACGAGAATGTCAATTTCATCCCCGAAGGGACTTCGCTCTTCAGATGGTTCTGGGCCGATAGTATTGGGACCAACCTCACGGAAATCCCCGGCGCCATAACCAAGAACTACACGACCCTGACTTCCGAGATCGGTAAATATGTCGCCTTCGAAGTGACTCCGGTTGCGGAAAGCGGCGATTCGGCTGTCGGTGATCCGGTGATGGTCTACACGGCTGACAAGATCGGCGGACTGGCCATCCAGGAGGTAGGGAATACCTGGGTAA
>JAZDGR010000182.1:0-10785 GCA_043806735.1 bacterium
CCGGGAGCGACCGGAACGACTTACCTTGCCCTGGTAAACGGGGAATATTGGGATCGGGTGATTATCAACAATTGTATTTCCGATACCTCCAACCATATTTTTGTGGTCGTGACAGGAGAGGAAACCTACTCGAAACAGGAGGTATCACTATACCCTAATCCGAACGACGGACGCTTTACCCTCTCGCTTGCTCCTGCCGCAGCATCTGACTGCCTGCTAACTGTGTATAACAAGCTCGGCCAAAAGATTTATGAAGCAGTTCGTACCACAAATGAAGCCAAAACCGTTTGGAACCTCGACCTGCGTCCTATTCCGAACGGGCTTTATTCGCTGGTACTCGGGAACGGGACCGGCAGGATCATTCTGAAAATGATCGTCGATCATTAACCCCAATCGTGCCTTCGTGTCTTTGTGGTTGAAAAAACTTCTGCTGTTGATCCTTTCCGGAATCATTCCACCCCTCTACGGCCAATATTTCTCCACCGGTCAGGACCCGCCATCCATGCACTGGCGCCAGATTAAAAGCGATTCGTTCAGGATCATCTTTCCCCGTTCCTTTGAGACTCATGCCCAGTACCTGGCCAATATCCTGGAGCTGACCACCCGGCATGAAACCCAATCGCTTGAGACAAAAGTTCCCCGGATGCCCTTTTTGCTGCACACACAATCCACTGTCTCCAACGGGATCACGGTTTGGGCCCCCCGCCGGATCGAACTGTATCCCTGTCCTCCCCAGGGTTCTTACGCCGAAGAATGGCTGGAACAACTGGCACTGCATGAATACCGGCATGCCGTTCAGGTAAGTAAGATGAACCGGGGATTTACCAAAGCGCTCTATGTGCTGTTCGGGGAGCAGGCTCCCGGGGCTATTCTCGGGCTCTACCTGCCCCGATGGTTCCTCGAAGGAGACGCCACGGTGATGGAGACAGCCCTGTCCAATGCCGGACGCGGGCGGCTTCCCTCTTTCGCTGCCCCTTTACGGGCCCTGCTCCTGCAAAAAGGGATCTATTCCTACGACCTGGCTACCCTGGGTTCATATAAAACATTCACCCCCGATGCCTATACCCTGGGCTATCACCTGGTAGCCAAAGGGCGCGAACGATATGGCCCTCAGCTCTGGGATTGCACCCTCGACAAGGTGGCCAAGCTGCCCTTTATGGTGGTGCCGTTCAACGCGGGCATCCGGAAAGAAACGGGGATGTGGAAAACCCGGTTTTACCGGACAGTCATGGAAGAGCTGCTGGTGGAATGGCAGCAGATCGAAGATTCTACTTTTCAGTCTTTATCCCGGTTATTGACTAAACCCAACAGGAATGACTATACCCTTTACGGCCACCCGGTCTTTTTCAACGACTCCATCATTCTCACTGCCCGGCGGAGCAACGAAGATGTCCAACGGCTGATCCTGCTCGACCGGGATGGAAACGAACAACGGCTGATCCGGTTGGGCGCCTACCAGGATGAAAGCCACTCGTTTGCCTGCAACACCGTGGTGTGGGCCGAAGACCGGCCGGATATCCGATGGGAGAACAGGAGCTACTCGGTGATAAGGAAACTGGAGATCAGAAAGAAGGAAATTGGGAAATTGAGGGTGAGGGATTTGACGCGGAGAAGCCGGTATTTTTCACCGGCGCTTTCGCCCGACGGGAGCCAGGTGCTTGCCGTACGGATCACGGAAGAAAACCGGTGTTTCATCGACATCCTCGGGGTTTCTTCCGGTTCGTTAATCACGACGATTCCGGCGCCTGACAACGGATTGTTCCTTCAGCCTTATTGGTCGCCCGATGGCCGGAAGATCACTTTTGCACTACTGACAGAAAAAGGGAAGACGATCGGGGTGACGGAACCCGTCTCACAAACCTTCACCTTCTATCTTCCCTGGTCATTTACCGAAGTCAACGGCCCCTCGTTTTTCTTTGAACAATACCTGGTTTACACCGCAGCCTATTCGGGAATTGATAACCTCTATGCAGTGGACACCCTGACCCGGCAGATTTACCAGGTGACTTCGGCCCGGTTCCAGGCAACTGATCCCGATTTCTCTTCCGACCACCTCCGGATGGTTTACTCCGACTATTGCGCCGACGGGATGATGGTGGCGGAAAAAACTTTGGATCCGGCGACATGGCTTCCGCTGGAAGAAATTAAGGACCGTTCCATTCCGCTTGCCTCGTACATGGCGGAACAGGAACAGGCGAACATCCAGGACAGCTCCCTCACCCGGAAATTGTACAAGCTGATCAACGGTTCCACCGACCTCCTGAAAGACTCTATCCGCGGAAATATCTTTCCGGTCACCCGGTATCCGGCTATCCGGCATCTCTTCAACATCCACAGCTGGGCCCCGGCATCCGTCGATGCCACTAACATGACGGTGCATCCCGGCGTGTCGGTGCTTTCCCAAAACCTGCTGAGCACCGCGTTTGCCACCGCCGGCTACGATTGGAACCTGAACGAACGCACCGGGAAGTGTTACCTAAACTTCTCCTACCAGGGATGGTTCCCGGTGATCGATTTACACTATTCATACGGCAAACGGGCCGGATTTGCCCAAATCTCGCAAACGGGGGAAACCTTCCGGTTTACGTGGAATGAGAGCACGTTGCAGGCGACAGTCAGCGTCCCCTTGAACCTCTCCCGCGGCCTCTGGTACCGGGGGATCCAGCCGCTGGTCGGGACCTCGTGGATCCAGGTCCTCCACGACAAGACCACGCCCGGACAATTCACCACAGGCTCGGTTAGCACGCTGGATTACCGTCTGTATGCTTATAACTACATCATTTCAAACTACCAGGACATGTTCCCGCAATGGGGGCAGAACCTGGATATTACCTTCCGGTTTTCTCCATTCAGAACCAACAACATAGGGTCCATCCTGGGAGTGGAAACCAACCTCTATTTCCCGGGGATCCTTCGCCACCAGGGAATCTGGCTTTACGCCGGGTACCAGCAACGCTGGGACCAGCTTGTTTACGGTTATGAGTTCGCTAACCTGGTTTCCTATCCGGCAGGGATTCAATCGACGTTCGACCAACACCTGATCTCACTGGCAGCCAATTACAAATTCCCCTTCCTGCGGATCGATGCCAGTGTGGGTTCACTTCTGTATATTAAACGGTTCAGGTTAAATCTCTTTTATGACTGGGCTACCGGCTGGGGAACGGACTATATTCACACGTACCAGTCGACTGGGGCGGAATTAACGGCTGATCTTCATATCCTTCGTTTTCTGGCTCCTTTCGAGCTAGGGGTCAGCGCTGCTTACCTGCCTCAAACTCAAACCATCTCCTGGAGATTCCTCTGGGGAATTTCTTTATAATCTTCACAATTTCGCTTTGCTTCGTCATCCCGCACATGCGGGATTTCTCGCAATGACAAATTTCGCTACCTCGCTATTTAATTATGGAACGCGTATGACACGGATATAAGAAGATATGAAATACCTTTGTAAAAAAGCAATGAAAGGAATAAAATTCATAGGATGAAGAAAACCGGATTATTCGTTCTTTTCATCACGTGTGCCTTTGTCGCCGGTTCCCAGACACTTGGTGGCTATGCTATTCACGATTATATAGTCACCACAGTACATCCCTATGGATGCGATCCTAATTATGTTACAGGGCCCCCTGAGGACTCGACGTGGGTCAATTTTAATCCCAACGATACCATGACCGGAACTTTCGGGTCACACTGGACAGATGCCCCCGGGGATGAATTATTATTAGAAACCAGTTACCATCCAGGTAATTATGATGTACGATTATTATTATCCACCGGACAATATTCTGGCTCACACGGCGTACGTGTCAGTGATTGGGAACAAATCGCCGATACCCCATGGGTGCATCTTTTTACCAATTGCACTTCCGGTATGCAAAGCGTGGAACGGTACATTCACCCACTTGACTTTAACCAGGACTTCGGATTGACTTCATCCGACGAGGTGACAGGCATCGAAATCGTTTTTTTAGCGACGCCCGGGGCGCCTGATTTAGCGGGAGTTTATATAATTGCGGAATCACCGCCCTGCGATTCAGTCGATCTTGGACCCGACACAACATTATGCCAGGGAGAAACTTTATTATTAGATGCAACGACTCCCAATGCGACCTACCTTTGGCAGGACAATTCAACCAATCCGACTTTCACCGTGACCCAATCAGGGACGTATTGGGTGCAAGTGAGTGTAAGCAATTGCATAACCACGGATACCATACAAATTTTCTATACTCCTTTACCGGTCGTCACAAATAATCCCCTTTCAAAAGTCATTTGCTCGGGAGAATCGACAAATATTCCATTGACTTCCAATGTTCCGAATACTGTTTTTTCCTGGTCCGCTACCGGCTCCTCACTTCTTGTCACCGGCTTCTCGCCAGGTACAGGGGATACGATTGCCCAGATTCTGACCAATACGGGTTCCGGTACGGAAACAGTCACCTATACCATCACTCCAGCGGTTGGCATTTGTGTGGGGGATTCGGTTAACTTTGTGGTAACGGTCACTCCCGGAGATTCTGTCGAGGTATCGATTGTGGCATCTGCCGATTCCGTTTGCGAGGGAATTCCGATGACGTTAACAGGAGTCGCCGTGAACGGCGGGTCTACGCCAGTGTACCAATGGCAATTGAACGGGATAAACGTCGGAACAAATAACCCGGTCTACACTTTTTATCCGGCATCCGGCAATCCGGTATCTTGTATCCTGACCTCTAGCATCCTGTGTCCATCCGGCAATCCGGCATCCAGTAATCCGGTATTGATGATAGTTAATCCTCTTCTCCCGGTCAGCATCACTATTTCCCTCTCGGTCAATCCCGTTTGCGAAGGAATCCCTGTTACATCCACCGCCAATCCGATCAATGGCGGTACATCCCCGGTTTACCAATGGCAAGTGAACGGAATTAACATCGGAACTAACAACCCGGTCTACACCTATTTACCAATGACCAATGACTTAATGACATGCACATTGACTTCCAGCGAACAATGCACAACGAACAATCCGACATCCGGCAATCCGGTAACCATGACCGTTATCGCAGCGCCGATCGTGACCTTCACCCCCTGCTTCAACACCATCACAACCACCAACGCCAAACCCATCAGACTCAAAGGCGGAATCCCCCTCGGCGGCACCTATTCCGGACCCGGACTGAGCAATGGATATTTTTACCCCGCCCTCGGTGGACCAGGAGTAAAAATAATCACCTACACCTAAACAAATTCCGCCCTCTGCTCAGCCACCTCTTCATTGTCAATTGTCAATTATCAATTCATCAGTGCGGAACCCCTTTGCTGGATATCCGCGACAGCACATTATATCCCACTGTTCAAATCGCCTCCCAATGCTGGTTTGCCGAAAACCTGAATTACGGATATGCGATTGACGAATCTGCGAATCAGAGAGATAATTGTATTCCCGAAAAAAATCTTCTTCCCTCTTCCCTCTTCCCTCAGCCTTGTACCAATGGGACGAACTCATGTGCTACGCCGACGCTGAACATTCCCAGGGCCTCTGTCCCCCCGGCTGGCACGTACCTTCAGAATCGAATTGGAATATGTTGTTTGCCAACTGGACCAATAATGCCTTTGCAGGCGCGCCGTTGAAATATTCGGGTTATTCGGGATTCAATGCCCTGCTTGCGGGAGCTGAGTTCTTCAACCGAAGCTGGAATTTTGATGGGTTCGCGACCTTTTTCTGGTCCTCGACGTCACACGGCCCCTGGAAAGCCTGGGCGCATGGGATGAATGATTATGATTATTCTGTGTCGTATTATCCGTCGTATCGTTCGAATGCATTTAGTGTGAGGTGCGTGAGGGATTAATTTCGCTATTTTACAATGGAACGCGGATGACATGGATGCCTTCAGCATCGCGGATTTACGCGGATTATTTCGTACTTCTAACCTCGTACTTCTAACTTGCGTTCGTACTTCGTACTTCTGACTTCGTACTTCTATTTGTGGAACTTCCGGATAAACTCCTCCACCTCCGGCACGCCGCCCTGGTAGATCAGGTAGCCGTTGTATGGTTCGCGGAGGGTGATCTCGTCGTTGATGGGGGTGAGCATCATTTCGCGCACTTTCTCCAGGTCGTTGGTCTGTCCCAGCGCCCAACCAAGTTTGATGTAAGCGACTTCCGGTAACATATTTTCAGCCGGCACCACTCCTTTGGCCATCAGATCGCGTCCGGTGTCGTAAACGAACATGTGGACATATCCCCACAGGGTTTGGACGGTCATGTAAATGGCAACGCCCTTTTGGGCTGCCCGAACGATGGCCGGATAGAGGGGTTTGTTGACATGCCCCAGTCCGGTTCCGATGATGATGATCCCCTTGTACCCGTTTTCGACCAGTGAATCAATCATATCGGGGTGCATGTTGGTGTAGTAATAGATCATCGCCACCCGCTCTTCAAAGTAGGGTAGGATCTTTACATTCCGGTCTTTCCGGCGCTTTTTGTAATCGGTCTTGATGGGGAACACGCCTTTCCGGGTTACGGTAGCCAGCGGGGTGTCGCCGATGGTACGGAACGTAGAACGGTAAGAGGAGTGCATTTTTCGTACACGCGTTCCCCTGTGCAGAAAGCCGTATTCGTCTGAGGTCGGGCCGAACATACAGACCATGATCTCAGCAATGTCCCCATGACCGGCAGCCGTAGCGGCATGCATCAGGTTGAGCGCCGCATCGGAGCTGGGGCGGTCGGACGAACGCTGTGACCCCACCAGCACGATCGGTATCGGGGAGTTCTGCACCATGAAAGTCAGCGCAGCAGAGGTATAGTGCATGGTATCGGTTCCGTGGCCGATGATAATCCCGTCAGTGCCTTTTTCGATCTCTTCGCCAATAGCGACGGCCAGCTTCTTGTACTGGTCAGGACCCATGTTTTCGCTGAACACGCCAAAGAGTTTCTCTGTGGTAAGATTGCAGATATCGGCCAGCTCGGGAACGGCGCCGTACAGCTCGCCTGGGGAGAAGGCCGGTATCACGGCTCCGGTCCGGTAATCGAGCCGGGAAGCGATGGTTCCTCCCGTGCCAAGCAACTTCACGTTGGGCTTTTCTTTGGAATAGGGGAACTCCTTTTCAGGGATCTTGTATACGGCTTTTTTGTATCCCAGCTCTTCCATGCCGGTGATAGTATCGATGTCCACCCCGATGTTATATCCGGTGAAGAATTTCATGACGATGTGTTTGTCGTCGGTATTTTCTGCCCGGGGCAATATGGTTCCTTCAAAGACACCCCGGGTTGTATCCACCTTCACTTTTGCCCACACCCGGGCATTGAATTTCTGGAGAGTCTCAAGCGCCCGCCCCTTGTATCCCTGGAATATATCGTCGGTCATAATCTATATTTATCGATTTTATCAATTATTAGCTTTTTTGCCCCTAAACCCTGTCTTGCCCCTAAATCCCCTGAAGGGGACTTGCTCTGCTTCGCAGGATGACCTCTCCCCCAGCCCCTCCCCTTGAGGGGAGGGGAGTAAGCCCCCTTTAGGGGGTTTGGGAGCAACATGTTGAAGCAAATCATAATTCGATCTTCCTCCTAAGTTCCCTCAAGGGAATATTCCCCAGCGCACTCTTCTGCAAGTTGCCCATAATCCAGTTCACACCGGCAGCCTCTTTATCGGAAATCCGGGTTTCCCTGAATTTCTTCGCCAGGAAGGGGATTTTGCCCAGGATCTCTTCTTTGGGGATCTCTTTGAATTTGATTGCTTCCAGCACCGAATCAAAATCCATTTTCGGATGCTGAAAGAGTACCCATAGCATCTTCTTTGCAAGGGCCGTGTCAAGTTTTTTCAATTTCAGGAAGGCCAGAAGCTGATAGACTTTTTCGAACCCAAAACCCGGAACCAGATCGTACTGGCCCTGGATGTACTTCAGGGTATGTGCCAGCAAAGTACCCGTAAACCTGGCAGGGATCTTCAGGTCCCCCTCGATCTTTTCGATGAGCGGAACCAGGTTGTTTTTCAGGATATAGGTAAATGTATCTTCCGGCACCTTCCAACGGATCAGTTGCCCAATCCGGTCGCAGATATCCGCCGGAAGCCCTTTAGCCATCTCTGCGATCACTGCATCTTCCAGTGGGATAGGAGCCGAGTCGGTATCAGGATACATGCGGTCGGCTCCCGGCAGGACCCGCTTAAAAATGGTGGTTCCGTCTTCAAATGACTTCCGGGTTTCATTTGGAACGCCTGCTAATGCCATCCGGCATCGCTCTTCCACGGTCTCCAGAGCCGTCGGGATATCGGCTTCCGGGCCCCAGAGGATCACTTGGGCATCTTCCTTGGCTGCATTCAGCAGAGTACGGATTTTTGCCCAGTTCTTTTCCCCTACACTATCTTCCACCAGTTCAGAATGCACCATGTTGGGCTTTTCGATGCAGGCGATCACTTTGAGCCTGTTGGTCAGTTCATCGGCGAAGATCTTCTCCGGTTGTAGAAAATGTGACAGCATCCCCCGGAAATGAGGCAGATTGATACCATATACCGGATAGTCCAACCCGGCCATTTCACGGATCAGCGGGACTGATGTTACCAGGTCTTTCGGGGTAATCTTCTTTGAGACAGGTTTCCAGTTTTTTGGTTCCTTTACTCTCCGGTTCAGGATCTCCCGCATGTGCAGAAGGGCATATTGCCGGAACGCCTCATTGTGCGTCAGTTCGGGCATCCAGCCGGTGTGGGCAACGCCTTTGATCTCCACCCGCGTCCCTCCGCGACAGCTCACATTAACGTCGGCCCGGGTGGAACCAATTCCGGTGCGGACCTTCCCCGTGCTTCGGTTGAGGAACCGGATATAGTCAGCCCCCTCTTTCACTTCTTCAGGGTTTTTAAAATCAGGGTACGTTACCGTTTCGATCAAAGGCATTCCAAGACGGTCGGTGCGGAATATCCGCCGATGCCCGATGTCGGATACCTCGCGGCAGGAGTCCTCTTCCAAACTGAGCTGGATCAGCCGTATTTTCGTATTCCGGAGCCGGATCTCCCCTTCCACCCCGATGATTGCGGTGCGCTGAAAGCCGGTGGGGATGCTTCCGTCGAGGTACTGCTTGCGCGTGATATGCACTTCCCCGACGATCTTCAGTTTGGAAAGCAGGGAAAGCTCCAGGGAGATGTCCAGCGCTTTGCGGTTCAGCGGAAACGGAGGGGTGTCGTCGACGTCGTAGGTACAGGCGGTTGTATTGCTGATGCGGTAAACGATCTCTTTCCGAGTCTTGAACTCCATCAGCGCAGTACCGTCGTATTCGCCCAGTTCGGAGAGGGTTGGGCGCATGTGGCGGATCAGTTCGGCATCAAACTCTTCGGGTTTCTGGTAGATGCCGGCCGGACAACGGCAAAACAGCTTTTCGCGGGTCCTGAGCTGCTGGTGAACCTCGAGTCCCGACATAAATCCGATGCGGTCGTAATCTTGCTGGGTGGCTTGTTTTCGGGGAACGTATCCAATGGCTTCACGAGTCTCCTCATAGTTTCGGCGAGGATCAAAGGAGGGGTGTTTCATGTATCCGTCAGAATTGGCAAGAAGGCACAAAAGTAGGGAAACGGGAGTTAATGAGCAAGAATGAGCATGAATGACGAATGATTACTGCCAATTGCCAACTGCCAACTGCAGCTACTCTTCCTTCTTCCTCGGATTTTTATGAGTGATGTAGAAAAGTCTCATCGCAATCGCGAACAAAAGAAAGGGCATGGAAGCGTAGTACCAGTCTTGCCACGAGATGCTGCAGACTCCGGAGGTTAAAAACATCATGATGATCCCTGTTATCATCAGGATTGCTCCGATGAAGAGGGCAACCCAGCCTTTCAGCTTGAAAATTGTTTTCATGGGATTCAATTTTAGGTGATTATTTATATACAAATATAGCATATAATCAATCCTCTCCATCCCCAGTCCCTTACTTTATACTATGGTTAGAATTTTCGTTTTAATATTAGCAATCGTTTACTCGTGAATAAACTTCAAGGTGGCCACCCCGCCGGGAAAAAATACCTTTACCAGGTAAATCCCAGCGGGCAGCGTTGAAATGTTGGCCGTTGTAAAGGTACCTGACGGCCGGAGAGAAAGCAACGACCGACCGCTAAGGCCGGTGATTTCTATCGAGAGGGCTTCCCTGGCTACGATGTGTAATTCCTTTTGAGCCGGATTCGGATAGAGGATGACCCGCTCAGCGGTTGGTTCGGGCATGCCGGGGGGAGGATTGAGCCCCACGAAGATCATCACATAATGCCCCGGGCCGGTTTTAACCACGCCAGGATCACCGCCATGGATATTGGTATTTACCGGCGGCAGACACTGCCCTCCATCAGGGGTGGAACGGTACCAGATACAGGGACCGCAGCCGTAAAATCGCATTTCATTGTCGTTCTCGATCATCAGATTGCCGGTCCAGTTGTGTTGCGGGTCGGAAGGGATGTTCGGGGTGGAATTGAACTGGAGCCCGTTGCCAGAGATAAAGTGAAAAGCACCCTCCTGGGGCGCGCCGATGGGAGCCAGGTAATGCCAGAGGTTCTTGAATCTGAAAATTTCACTGCCACGCTGTCCCAGTAAGGTCCCTGGAAAGGAGCCGGAAACCATTGGAAAACCGAAACCAGCCGGCCCTGAGGGTCTTTCGTCACTGAAGGAACTCCGGAGGAATCCTGGAAAACGACCGGGCTGCTGAAAGTTACTCCATCGCTGCTGTAACAGATCATTAGCGGGTTGTTCCAGGGGCCGGGTTGTGACAGGGCAATACTATTGACCCACCCGATAAGAAATAGTAGAAATATCTTTCGCATACCTGAGAATCAGG
>JAZDGR010000183.1:0-13025 GCA_043806735.1 bacterium
AGTCATGTACTTATACGTTCTTCCGACCATGGAATAATCGTCAAATGGGGGTAGTTGATCGACCGATTTCGGAAAGGTCACCGGCAGCCGGCCGGCAGGCGAAACCTCGCCGAAAAGGATTTCCGCCACCGCATTTCCCCCTTGTTCTCCCGGATACCAGGCGAACAATACGGCATCGGCCAGCTGGTAAACTTCTGAAAGATCTAACGGGCTTCCCCCGGTTATCACAGCCACGATGGGTTTTGAATGGTCCTTCGCCAATTCTTTGAGGTAGTTGACCTGGTTATCCGGGATCCGGATATCCGCTTTATCCGCCCCCATTTTGGTGGCAATCGCTTCTCCCTCCTCCCCTTCCCATAATGGGTTGATCCCCAGTACCACGACTGTGGCATCGGCGTTGTTTACGCTGAAGAGGACCCACCTGGGATCATCCGGGTCTTCGCCGGTCAAAAGGAAGCCCGAATGATACGAGATGCGGGATCCGGGATCCACTTTTCCCGTGATTCCTTCGAGAACAGTCACTGCTTCGGAAGGGACTCCGTTATAATTGCCCAGCAATACATTCACATCCGCAGCCAGGGGACCGGTCACGATAATCCGGTGAAGATCTTTTTTCAAAGGCAACACTCCGTTATTCTTGAGCAACACGATTGATTTTACCGCCGCTTCCCTGGCTATCTGCTTGTGCCTGGTACAATTGATAACACTATCCGGAATATGCTCCCAGGGATTCAATCCAGGCGGATCAAACAAGCCCAGTTTAAATCTTGTCCTAAGCAAGTAAGCCAGGTTCCGGTCGATGTCAGCTTCGGTGATCAGTCCCTGTTCGATGGCCGGCATCAGGGAGGCATAGGCTATCCCGCAGTTCAGGTCGACGCCTGCCAGGATCGCTTTGGCTGCAGATTTCTCCACGGATGCCGTGACTTTGTGAAACTGGTTGAAGTCGGTGATTGCCCAGCAGTCACTCACAATGTGTCCCTGAAAACCCCATTCGTCACGCAGGATATCCTGGAGCAGGTATTTACTTCCGCAGCAGGGTTCATCGTACGTGCGGTTGTATGCGCACATGACCGATTCCACCTGTCCCTCCTGTACCAGCCGTTTGAACGCCGGGAGGTAGGTTTCGCGGAAATCCTTGACCGGTGGCTTCGCATTGAATTCATGGCGGAGCTTTTCGGGACCACTATGCACGACATAATGCTTTGCACAGGCAGCGGTTTTCAGGTACCGGGCCTGAGTTCCCTGCATCCCTTTCACAAACCACACCCCCAGCTTCCCGGTGAGGTAGGGATCTTCGCCCCAGGTCTCCATTCCCCTGCCCCATCGCGGATCGCGGAAGATATTGATGTTGGGCGACCAGAAGGTGAGTCCGCCGTATTGCGTGATGTTCCCGATCTTCAGAGCGGCATTGAACTTGACCCGGGCTTCGTCGGAAATGGCAGAGGCCACCCGGTATATCAACGCGGTATCAAAGGTAGCCGCCAGGCCGATGGGTTGGGGAAATACGGTGGCTCTGCCCATCCGGGCGACGCCGTGCAGCGCTTCGCTCCACCAGTTGTAAGCGGGGATGCCGAGGCGTTCGATGGCCAGACTGTTGTATAGCATCTGGGAGCACTTTTCCTCCAGGGTCATTCGGGAGAGGAGATCCTGTACCCGTTCGTCGAGGGGGCTGGAAGGATCTTTCCAGGGAGGGAGGGAAGAAGATTGAGCAAAAAGAGAAGAACAGGAAATTGAATAAAGAATAACGAACAACGAACTTTGAATGATGAAGTGTATTTGATTCGTCTTCATGAGGTTTATATTTCCAACAAAGATGCGGAAGTTTCGGGCTATTTTGTATCTTGTTGGCCAGAATGTGATAAAAAATCAATCAAAACAAGATGAATGCACCGGAATTACTCAGTGAAATCCGCAGTTTTTGCATGGCCAAGGCTGATCCTGCAATTGTACAGAAATATGCGCGTTATTTTAAAGATGGATACGACGCCTATGGCCTGCCTAGCGGGGTATTCATGGCCAAAGTGAAAGAGTTGCTTGCCTCGAAAACCCTGACCATGGAGACGGTGATCGAAGCCAGTTACGACCTGGTGAAGGGTGAAAAATACGAAGAGCCCAGCTTTGCCATGCAGTTGCTGAAAGGCTTTTCCAATCAGTTTACCAAGGAAACCTTTTCCGTGATTGAACAGTGGTTCCCCATCGGGATCCGCAACTGGGCCCACACCGACGCCCTTTGCAGCGAACTGCTCACGCCGATGCTTCAGAGGCAACTCATAACAATGAAGGATTTCACAGGATGGCGGAAATCGAAATTCCCCTTCCAGCGCCGGGCTGTTCCTGTGGCGCTGATCAAGTTAGCAAAGAAAAGTGATACTATCCAACCCTATCTGGATTTTATTGACCCGATGATGATGGATCCCGAACGGGTAGTGCACCAAGGATTGGGATGGTTCCTGCGGGAAGCCTGGAAAGTGCATCCTGCGCCTGTTGAAGCCTTTCTGTTGAAGTGGAAAAACGATGCCGCGCGGCTCATCTTCCAGTATGCGACGGAGAAGATGAGTAAAGACGACCGGGTGAGGTTCAGGAGGGAGAAGTAGGGAGGAAGGAAGAGGGAAGAGGGAAGAGGAGGTCAATTCTTTTTTGGATATCCAGGGTCCCGGCAATAGCGGTCGCAATTTTGCAATAGGTGGCCGGGTCGGACATTTGACGCCTTCTGCGGTCTTTCAGATATTTTTCCATTACCTGGTAACCGCCTATATGGTATTCCCAGGTTTCCTTGGTTATACCCTCAAAATATTTGGTTTGATTGATAAGAACACGTTGATTCTTCTCATCAAAGATTGGTTTCTCTATTCTATCTTCCCCTGCGCCTTTGTATTTGACAAGGGGATAACTCAATTTCTTGCTTTTGAGCAGGTGCAATTGAGTGAGTTCTTCGCCCAGTTCCGCCATTTGTAAAAAGAGTGGATAATCGGAAGTGAAGGGTATGCGCGGGAAATCGATTTTCAGGAACTCTGCATATTTTTCGCGATAGGTGTTGCTGTACAATACCGCATAGCAGTAATATAGAATTTGTTCAGGAGTGGGTTTCTTCTGGTATGCTTTCTCCAATTGCTCAAAAACTTTTGGAGCTATGTTGGGCTTTTTACCTTTCTTATCATATTCCGCCTCCGGTTCAAAGAACATCATGGTCTGAATACCGATTTTCCTTCTCTTTGGTTCGGTGGGTTTGTAGAGGTAGAGGGGGAAAACCATAGCACCACCACGATAGAATAAATTAAAGTCAACAATCTCTTCGGTGATAAAAGCTAAATTCCATAAATGTTCCTCGCCAACGACTTGACCTTGTCTCCCAATCGCCAACCCTAAATTATCCTTTAAGATGTGCTGCATAATCGCATTCTGAGGACTGCTGTACAAGCCACGAGATAGGCCTGTGTAATAAGTGTAACGAAAATCAAGAGGTCTGTAAGCAACGGACTTAATAAGTTCTTTCGTTGTACCACTTTCCTTTAAATCTTTCTGGGCGTTTTCAATTTTCCAGTCTCTGCTATCTTTTCCCAAATCATACGCCTGGCGAGCAAGTTCAGCATCCATTCTGGAGAATTGGTAAAGCTTATTCCATAATTCATGTGGCTCAAAACCAATCGTCAAAGAATCTCTACCCGTAACAAATCCCACGGTATTTACTGGAAAAATCTCATTTACTTTCAGCCAGTAATTATAGTGTTCAATATCCTTCGTGTCCCGTTCAATAAAGAAATACCAGGGACTTTCAGGATTCAGTTGCTGATAATTTTTCTTTTTAAGATCATGTTTGTCAAGCCATTGATATTTGATCTTCCTATCGCCAAACAATTCACCATGGTAAATTTTACATTTCTTGGTTTTATCCTTCTTGACAAATATGGAAATGGCAACACCCTGCATGATATCAAAGACATTCTCGTCTTTGCTTCCATCGGGGGCTGTTTCTTTTTTCAGGCTGTTGCCGTGCAAATCGAGTATGTAAATCTCGTTGAAGGTCTTCATCAAACTTTGCCGCATTCCCCTGAAGGTTGGATTATCCAGGTAGCTGTGGTTTGTAATCATTCCCACAATTCCTTTTCCGGCTTTATGGATTTTCCATTGCGCAAAGCGAAGGAATTTCACATAGTCATCCTGCAACCAAAGTTTCTTTTCTTCCAGTTTTTTCCCATCTATTTCATAATAACTTTGAGCGCCATCCAGATTTGTTTTCAGAAGTTCCTCAGTCCATTCGTTAATGTTTGCCGATATTCCGCTATATGGCGGATTTCCGATGATTACCAGGACCGGTTCGCTTTTTTTCACTTTTCCGGCTTCGTGGCTTTCGTCGCTGAGACTTTCCAGACCTGGTATTTGTGTTTGGGCCAGGTCTTCCATGTCGAGGGTGTTGGTGAGGTAGAGTTTGAAGCGTTCCTCATCTTTCATGGTATAGCCCAGCTCTTCCAGCAGAAAGCTCATTTTGATATGCCCGATGGTGTAAGGAGCCATCATCAGTTCAAAAGCGTAGAAGTTTCTCAAAATTTGTTCTCCTATTAGCTTATTCACTCCTCCTTCCCCATACTTGTCAGTGTATTCTTTCACGGCAAGTTTAATGGCTTCGGCTGGAAAGGTGAGCGTGCCTCCCGCAGGATCCAATAATGTCACTTCTTTGCTTGCCAGTCCATCGCTTAAATTAAAATGCGTTTTTAACAGTTTGTGTACGCTGTGCACGATGTAACGCACCACCGGTTCGGGTGTATAATACACGCCCCGCTTTTCGCGGGTGGCGGGGTCGTATTCGCTCAAAAATGTTTCGTAAAAATGCATGATGGGATCTTCACCTCTACCAGCCTTATAATATTGATGCAGGATGTTATTTACGTTGGCTGCGTTCAGCACATCGGCAATGTCGTCAATCATCACTTCCATGTGTTTGGGCAGATCGCCTTGCGAGATAAATTTGAACACGTTACGCAAAATGCCGATGGTTTTGGGGATCAGGTCGTAGGCCAGTTTACGGTTAAATCCGTCGGAGCTTCGGGTACGGGCAGCAAACAAACCATAAGTGATAGTTTGGGAGAACAGGTCGGCAAAATCTTTTTCCTGAAGGTTGGCAATCAGGAACTTTTTAAACGTTTCATAAAATCCATAGAGTTCGCCCTTACCCTTCTGTTGCTGCTCCACCTCCACACTGATCACTTCATCCCGTAAAAAGCGGGTACGCAGGGCAAGTTCTTTGGCTAACTGCCCGGCAGTAATAACTTTTGGTAAAGAAAAAGCAAAAAACTTCGTGAGAAGCGCCAGAAACTTGTCCTGGTTTTCAACCGGGGGCGGGATTCCTTTCAGTGCAAGGACTGAACGGGCGATGAAAGTCTTATCCATCAGGTCGCCATTGCGATACAACCTGAACTCATAAAAATCGGTAAGAATAAGGTTTGGAAAGGTTTTGCGGTAGCGTTTAAGCTGTTCGCTGTCTTCAATGATGTTCAGATTCGCACCCGGTTTTTTTGCTTCAATGTATCCCACAATCTGATGCGAGCCGTCCCATACGCGGAAATCGGGATTTCCGGCTTCTGTTTTTTTGGGCAGCGTGGTTATCTGTGTTTTTGTTCTGCCAATGTTATTCGCAAAATCGGAAATAAAGCCTGAGAGGTGAGGGTAATAGCTTTCTTCCCTTGCATCTCCCTGTGTAGTGGTTTGTATAATTTTTGACAAATAATCCGTCATACTTTTTTTCTCAAATATAATCATCCCGGGGATGTGAGAAAAGCTTTTGCAAGATAATTTGTGTCGTTGTAAATTTATTTATTAACAAATTCACTGAATGGCCGGCATGATTCCGAATGATCATGGATCGGTTTTCTATTCCTTCACAATTTGCGTATTGTAACTATGGTCACCATCGCTGAGTTTTATACAGTAGATGCCCTTTGCAATATTGTTGAAGGTTAGATGAATGATCTTTTTACTTATTGGGACTTGTTGAATATAAACAGACTTTCCAGCATTGTCCAGTACCTCCACCTGAAGGGATTTCTCATTTGTGAATTCGGCCGGGACCAAAATGGAAAATGTTCCTGAATTTGGATTTGGAAATACAGTCAGCTTATAAGAAATTTCTGTTATACTATCGTTTATACCAAGCGCTCCACGGTTTTCGGTTTTAAAGAGCTCTCCCATTTCTCCAAAATCAGGATGATATCCAGTATAGGAGCAAATAAAACCAGTGGAATCTGAAACAAAAACTACTCTTATCAGATCATTGTATGTTGGGATTTGTTGTTTTACCCAATTTCCTCCGGCATCACTTGTATAATATACATTCGCCTGGGTTCCAACTACAAAACCGCAGGAATCGTTGATAAAAAAAATATCGTTCCATATAACGCCAGGATTTATTATCGATTCAATCCACGTAGCACCTTTGTCATTTGTTTTATAGACTCTGCCACCTCCACCTGCAATAAAACCAATGTTTGATGAGGGGAAATAAATGCAATTAAAAGCGAGACCATTGTTCGCCAACACCGGATTCCAGGAAGTGCCCTGATCCGCCGACCTGATAACGATGGGATTATGGTTAGAATCCGATCCCAGAATGAATCCAGTGTTGACATCGGCAAAACAAACCTTGCTATTGATATTGAAATGGTAGTTGGTAAAATTTGTATCATAACTGGAACCATTAATACAACGTTTGAAAAATCCTTGATCTAAATCAAAGAAACCAAAAATACTATAGCCAACTTTCCTTGTAAGATATTGAAAATCATCTTCATTCCAGCCTATCGCATTACAGTAAGACGAGCCCCAGGAATTCCCGCCGTTATTTGTCTGAAGAATCACCCCAGCAGTCTGGTCTGTATATATAAGAAAGCCCGTGTCTTTATCAATAAAAAATAAATCCTGTATTGGACAGCATCCAAAATGGTTCGGGGTTTGAAAGAGCAGCTCTCCGTGTCCATATACATAGCCAATCGTACCGCTACTTGGTGTCAGGTAAGTGTTCGAGAAGGAATATATAGTGTCTTCTGAGGCAATGGCGATACGTGAAGGATGTCCAATTTCACCCAGATTGAACCATTGTCCGGATGATAACCATGGTTGAAGACAGAGGGATAAAATGATTAATGATTTCATTTTTATATCGTTATATGATTTACTTCCATATTAAAAGTCCGACTGACTCAGCGCTGCTAATTATACCCTCCAACTTATCCATCAAAAACAAATGTATTAAATCCCTGGGAATATCTTATCTCAATACACTTTGGCCTTTGACATGGTTGACCTTTTTCTGTCAAAGGCAAAAGTAAAGTACCACGTTGCAGTCTAATTGCAACTTTGTCGCACTAACTTCGTACTTGCATTCGTACTTCGTACTCCTGGCTTCTAACTTACCCCTGTTTAATGCACAGCGTCCTGAAATACTTCTTCCCGTTCCGTTCGAATCGTTCCACCCCATGGATATCGCTTTCATAGCCCGGAAAGGTATTTTCAAAATTCTGCCGTAATTTCAGGTAATCAAAGATGGGTTTGGCTTTTTCGTTCATCCTCTCTCCTCCCATCATCACCGGTATCCCCGGCGGATAGGGAACGATCATGACAGCGGGAATACGGTCCATGATCTCATCGAGTTCCACATACTCCACATTTTTCTTAACCAATTCATGATAGGCATCTGCCGGCTTCATAGCCTGGTCGGGGATGACCTGAAATGCTTCCTGCATGCGGTCAAGGATCTTATGTTTCCTGAAATAATTGTGGACATCATTGGCATGGTCCTTCAGGCCTGTCTTCCCATAACAATCGGGCCAGGCAGCAACCATTGCGGGAAAGACCTCTGCAAGCGGCGCATTGCGGTCGTAAAGCTCTTTGAATTTCAGCAATTCAGCAAGCAGAGTCCCTTGTTTCCCCCGGGTCGTTCCCAGTGAATGCAACAACAGGAAAGAGTAGTAATCGGTCTTTTCGCATACGATTCCTTTATCAATCAAATAATTGGAGACCAATGAAGCAGGGATCCCTTCCGCCGCCATTTCCCCTTCGTCATTGATGCCCGGAGTGGTGATGGTCAGCTTGATGGGATCGAGCATGGCATAATTGTCTTCAATATCACTGAATCCATGCCAGGGATTGACTTTGCTCATGACCCAGGCTGACTGGGTTTTTGCGAGTACCTCTGCAGGAACATTTTCAATGTTTTCCTTTTTTCCTTCGATCGTCACCTGATGAGGCTGCCACATGCCAAAAAACCAATCTCCTGCATCTTTCTTCTGCAAGTCTTTGAGGATGGTCACCATTTTCTTTCTTAGATGAATGGCCTCGACGATGATGTCATTCATCATGATCTCGCCGTTGTCGTCCATCATCTTGGTTGCCACGTCGAGCGACGCGATCATACTGTACTGCGGGGAGGTCGAACCATGCATCATATAGGATTCGTTGAACATATCCGGATCAATTTTTTCCTTGCTGCCATTCCGGATATGCAGCATGGATGCCTGCGAGAAAGCGGTGAGCAATTTGTGCGTTGACTGGGAGACGAAGATCGGCGGATGTTCCTTGTTGAACTCATCATCAGCCATACCAAAATGGTCTTTGTAGATGGGATGGAACCGGGCATACGCATACCATGCTTCATCGAAATGGAGGTTTTCAACACTGCGGATCAGTTGTTTTTTGATCTGAATGACATTGTAACACACGCCGTCGTAAGTCGAGTTGGTCAGCGCCGACATCTTTGGCGTCACGCCTTTTCTGGCATCGTTGATAAGGCTCGATGCCTGGATTTTGCTTCGGATGGATTCGGGTGAAAATTCCGAAAGCCTGACCGGTCCGATGATCCCCCGTTTATTCCGCCGGGGGATCATATATACTGGGATGGCATCCGTGATCACCATAGCATAATTGAGTGATTTATGGCAATTCCTGTCAACAAAGGCAATGTCATCCTGCACGAGCTGACTGCGCCAGATGATCTGGTTGACATTGGAGGTGCCATTGAGTACATAATAGGTAAAATCGGCGCCAAAGACACGGGCAGAGTTTTTCTCGGCATCGCCCACCACCCCGCTATGGTCAAGTAGCGAACCTAGTTCCGGAACCGAGATAGAAAGGTCGGAACGCAGGGTGTTCTCCCCGAAAAACTTATGAAAAACCACGCCGGCAGGACTTCTCAGGAATCCTTCCCCGCCCATGTGACCCGGGGTATGCCAGGCATATTTGTATTCCTGCGCATATTTCACCAGCATGCCAAAGAAAGCCGGGTAAATGGTTTTTGTATATTTCACCAGGTGCATGACAATCCGGCCGGAGAGGAACTCGATCGTATCGGCCGTCTTCCACAGGTAACCATTGATCTTCTGAAGCACTTCCACGGGGATGGCTTCCGTTTCCAACCGGTCGGCAAGCAATAACACGGGTAATTTTGCATTACGTTCCCGGATATGGCGGATTAAATCGGTTGCCGTGGATTTTTCACCCGGATCTTCTTCCGGGAGATTCCAATCCACGACGACCACTCCGATATCGGCCCGTGAAAGGATAATCTCCATCGCGTCTTCATATGTCAAGGAGGGGATTACGCTGCATTCCTGCACCTCTTTAAGCTCTTTCACCAGTTCCGAAAGCCGATACCCCTCATCAGTGGGTGAATGGAATTCTCCGGAAACGATCAACACGGGCCAATGATGTCTTGTGATTTTCATTTTTGTATTTATTTGGTTTTTAACTACTTACTTTCTTTGATGTAAACAAGATGCTGTAGACAGCGAGGATGACGATGACCAATGCGATCACAAACCAGAGTTCATCGAGGTTCGCCGACATGAAAGAGGCGATGATAAAAATGGAAGAGATCGCCACGATGATTTTCGTACTCCACTTTCCCGTATTATCCTCTTTTTCTTTCTTGAGTAAGGCGATTCCCGACCAGAAATAGGGGAAGAGCAGCAGGAGTACCGAAATGGTTACAGTAATATTGAACGCTGAAGCTACATTGCTGCCAAGAATCATTAGAAAAAGCTGCAGGATGGTCATGATAATGCCGTTGATCACCAATCCTTTACTGTTAATTCCGTGCTTATTTGTATAGGAATAAGCTTTAGGTAGAAAGCCCTTGTCGGCGCTTGTTTTGGCGGCGCTGGCCGAAGAGAGGTTCCAAACCAGGAAACTGGCGATACAGGCAATAGCCATCACTACGGAAACCACATCACCCACGATTTTGGAACCGAAAATCGTTTGCATGGATAGCGCAAAAGAAGCCGGAGCGTTCTGGATTTCCTTTGCGGGAAACATCCCTTCGATCACCGTAGTGGAGGCAATATAGATGATGGCGACGATGATAAACCCGGTAATAGTGGCAATCGGGACAATTTTCTTCGGATTCCGGATATATACATTATTGGTGGCTACGCTTTCCACCCCGACAAACGAGAATATCAGAATGGCAAAACCCGACATGATCGCTTTTCCACTCCCTTTACCACCGACATTCCAGTTACTGCTGAACTGTGACGGTTCAAAATCAAACCAACCCGCAACACCGGTAATGATCACAGAAAGAAGCAAAAATACAACGGTAATGGAAACGATTTTCGTGATGATTCCGGCTCCACGCAACGAAAGTGCGATAAAAACCCAGATGAATACAATCACGGTAATCCCGAGAATCACAGGATGTTCAAGCTGTGGCAGGAAGACTTCCAGGTAGCCGAGCCCGGCGATGAGAATCGATATATTGGATATGAGGTTCCCATACACGTAGAAGAAGCCGCTTTTAGCGCCCAGGATAGGATTTACATACGATGCTAAGGCCGTTGGACTGGGATCATCAAAACTTGACCCGGCCCGCACATACACGAGTGTTAGAAACAGCGCTCCAATGGTTACCAGGATAAACGAGATTAGGGTGATCGATCCCGTAACAGCCAATTGCTGAGGAAGGGCAATGACGCCGCTGCCGGCAAGGCTTGACACAATAAGAGCAATCGCCCCGATCATGCCTAATTTTTTCTTGTCATTCATGATTCTGGATTTGGCTGATGTCGTTTAGATCGGCCGTAAATATACTGAAAAGAATATCTTTATTCCTAGTAAAAAAACGTATACGCTTTCCTTACCTTTAGACGTGGGGCGTGGGACGTGGGACGTGAGACGTGAGACGTGAGATGTAGTAAATGTTAGATTTTGGGTTTCAGGTTTTATTACTTCGTCGCTCTAACTTCGAACTTGCATTCGTACTTCTAACTTCTGGCTTCTAACTTCACTCAGTGCCATTTGAACAACCTCAACCCTACCATAAAAAACACGATCCCGGTCCCGGTCATGATCAGCGAGGGAACGGCTGTTTCGGCGAAGCCTGCGCCTTCGATGAAGATACTTCGGATGCCGTCGGCATACATGGTTAACGGGAGTGGCTTGATGATAGTGATGGCCCAATCGGGGAAGTTGTGGTAGCTGAAAAAGATCCCCGACAACACCATCATCGGCATGGTGACCAGGTTGATGAATGCGTTGGCGATCTCGGTTTTGGACGTATGGCAGGCCAGGAAGATCCCGATTCCGGAAAATGCAATATTCCCGGCAAAGAAGAGAACAAGCAGGGCGGTCAGGCTTCCCTGGATGGTGTTGCCAAAAGCCAGCCAGGCGAAGAGGAAGAGCAAGACGGCTTCGACCACATTCATCACCACCCGCACAGTGATCAGGGAGATCAGGTAATTGGATTTCTTCATCGGGGTCGCTACCATCCGGCGGAGAAGCTTCTTAGAACGTGTTTCGATGATCCCGTACCCCAATCCCCAGAGACAGGAAAACATCACCCCCATGGCGATCATCCCGGGAATCAGGAAATCGATGTACCGGGTGCCGGTGACCGTAAGCGGGACGACTTCGGTCCGGGCTTCTGGTTCGGGTTTTATCTCCATCCCGGGAAACGGGATTTTCCGTTTTTCCCTTGCAGTCGATACGTCCTGTGGGGTGAACTTTTTAAGCACCGGAGATAATTTCAGATAGGTCAGCTGGGCGTCGGGGTTCAAGGGATCAAAATGGTACCGGTACCCACTGTCTTCTAAGGTAATTGCCACATTCACAAACCCCCGTTTGAGCTGGACCATCGCCTCCTGCCACGGCATCTTCTTCAGTTGAAACGTACTGTTTCCCAACTGATCATCTTTCAGGGTGATGGAAAAGCTTCCTGTATCGGCCGCAATCAGAGCTACATGCCGAAGCGTTTCGGGTTTCCGGGTAAAGGCGAGGCCAAGGCCGATGGACATCAGGATCGGGAAGCCGATTCCCCAGAAAAGCACCGCCGGCTCCCGGACTTTCTCCAGAATGCTGGCCAGTGTGAGTTGCCATAGCTGGTTATTCCGGATCCGGTCAATCATGCAAACGCCTCCCGGTTAATGCAGTGAACAGGTCATCTAGGTTCTTTACCGACGGATCTTCGCTAAGCAACAGATCCAGCGTGCCTTCCCGCAGGATCTTACCCTCGTCAATGATCACGATTTGTTCGCAGAGTTGTTGTGCTTCCTCCATGTAATGGGTAGTCAGGATCATCGAGGTGTTGGAAGCTTTTCTGAGGTTCCGGAGGATCTCCCAGATCTCCCGGCGGGCATTGGGGTCGAGGCCTGTGGTGGGTTCATCAAGCAAAAGGATCCGGGGGTGGTTGATCAGCGCAATGCCCAAAGCGAGCCGCTGGCGCTGCCCGCCCGACAGGTTGACGGTATAGGCTTTCCGCTTCTCTTCCAGTCCTACGAGTTGCAACACCTCCCCTACGCGCTCTTTTCCCAGTCCGAAAAAGCTTCCGAATAACCTTAACGTTTCGAAGGTGGTCAGCTTTTCGATATACCGGGTTTCCTGCAATGACAATCCGATGATCTGCCGGAGTTCTGTTTCGTGTCCTTTCCAGGGCTTTCCCAGGATCCGGATGTCGCCGCGGTCGGGTTTCTGGATCCCTTCGATCATCTCCACCAATGTGGTTTTCCCGGCTCCGTTCGGGCCAAGCAGCGCGACGAATTGTCCGG
>JAZDGR010000184.1:0-22223 GCA_043806735.1 bacterium
ATGCTGGCCGAAAAGATCAGGGAGCGGGAATGGTGCTTTATATAGTTGATGGTATCCCAGTCACTGGCAATGAATCCGCCGATGGATGCAAGCGATTTCGAAAAAGTGCCCATGATCAGGTCAACGCTGTCGGTCAGGCCGAAATGGGAAGCGGTTCCGGAGCCGTTTTCACCCAGGATTCCAATGGAATGGGCATCATCGACCATGATGGTTGCGTTGTACTTTTCGGCCAGGCGGACAATTTCAGGCAGGTTGGCGATGTCGCCGTCCATGCTGAAAACCCCGTCGACTACGATCAGTTTGATCCGGTTGGGATTACATTGTTTCAGCATCCGTTCCAGGGAATTCATGTCGTTGTGACGAAACTTCAGCACCCGTGCAAAAGCCAGGCGGGTCGCTTCGATGATAGAGGCATGATTCAGCTCATCGATGAGGATAAAATCGTTGCGGGAGGTGACTGTCGGGATCACCCCGATATTTACCTGGAACCCGGTGCTGTAAACCAGGGCGGCATCCTTGCCGACAAATTCAGCCAGCTGTTTTTCCAGCTCAATGTGAATATCCAGGGTCCCGTTCAGAAACCGGGATCCGGCGCACCCTGTGCCATATTTATCAATCGCTCGTTTAGCAGCTTCTTTGATCTTCGGATGGGTCGTAAGCCCCATGTAGCTGTTGGACCCGAACATGAGAACCTTCTTCCCGTTCATGGTCACAACCGTATCCTGGTCCGACTCGATCACTCTGAAATAAGGATAGAGCCCCATTTTCTCCACTTTCTGGGGCTCGGTATAGTGGGAAGTCTTTTGATGTAAGAGCTTCATGGTTTTTGTACACGTTCATTTTCAGTAAATTCCATGCCTGCCTGAAGGGCTCGATGATTGAGCTCGATCACGGCATCTCCTTTTTTCTTGAAGATAAACCGGATAGCATCGACCAGCCGCGAATATTCCATCTCCAGGAAAGGAGAGGCCGCCCCCAGCACCACCATGTTGGATGCTTTTACGGAGCCGGCACCTTTGGCAATGGTCTCGGCATCCAGCACAACATGGTGCGGCAATGCGTGGATTGCATCCAACACCGATTCGATGGGGGGGTAATTGGAGATATTCTGAAAAGGTATGCTGCTGCTTATGATCCAACCCTCTCTGGCAAGGTAAGGCAGATACCGGAGGGATTCGAGGGGTTCTACGGAGATGATCAGGTCGGCTTTGCCAAGAGGTATCAGATCAGAGGCAATCTCCCCGGAAGAGATCCGCAGGTTGGATAGTACCTCGCCCCCCCGCTGGCTCATTCCATGAACCTCCGATTGTTTCAAATGCATTCCCTGTTCCAATGCCGCATATCCGATTACGGCGGCAATGGATAGGATGCCCTGGCCGCCGACTCCCGCTAAGATAATGTCTTTCTTCATGATGCGGTTATTTTGTCTTTGAACTTTTCTCGCATACGCTTGTCGATGGAGACGATGCATTCCCTCCGTGGAATGATCACTGAAACACCCGGATAAGCCAGTTCCTCTTCCAGGATCTTCACATTTTCTTCATGGAATTTTTTCAACGGGCGAAGCACCCGGATATGCTCTTCTTCTACCCCGAGTCCTTTGCAGATGTCCTCTAACCGGCCGAAGGCCGGCGAATCCTGCCCTCCTGTCATAGCGGTGGTGGCATTGTCAAGGATGAGTACGGTAATGGGAGATTTTTCGAACACGGCATCCAGCAATCCGGTCATCCCCGAGTGGGTAAAAGTCGAATCCCCGATCACGGCTATTGCGGGGACCATCCCGGCATCGGCGGCTCCTTTGGCCATGGTGATGGAAGCTCCCATATCCACGCAGGAGTTGATGGCTTCGTAAGGTTTCAGTGCGCCCAAGGTATAGCATCCGATATCGCTGAAGACGCGTCCTTTGGGAAGGGTTGCCAGGGCTTCGTTCAGGGCGTTGTAGGAATCGATATGGGGACAGCCGGAACAGAGCGAAGGAGGGCGCCCCACCACCAGATCCGGAACCGGAAATCCAAAGGTGTCTTCCAGACCCAGGGCACGTGCCACGATATTTGGATTCAGCTCCCCGTCGCGGGGAATGGTTCCGTCGAGCCGGCCTTTTACTTTAAGTCCACGGCCCAGGTATCCCTTGAGAAGCTCTTCCACCATCGGGTATCCGTCTTCAATCACCAGCAACTGGTCGCAGGTGTTGGCAAGTTTTTCAACCAGGTTGCGGGGGAGGGGATATTGACCTACCTTCAGCACCGGGTATGGGATGTGGCCCTCCAGGTAGTTTTCGTTCAGGTAATTGAATGCCAGTCCGCAAACCACCAGCCCCATGGATTTATCCGGACCGTCAATATAGGTATTGTATGGCGAAGTTTCCGACTCGGTGAGAAAATGTGCGTGATCGCTCAGCAGGTTCTTATATCGCCTTCTTGCATTGCTCGGCAGCAGGACAAACTGACGGAGATCGGAAGGGAGATGCAACTCATTCTGATCCCTCGCTTCCCTCCTGACCACTCCTGAACGGGAGTGGGCCAGTCGTGTTGTGATCCGCAGAAGCACAGGCACCCGGTATTTCTCCGAAAGGTCAAATCCGTAATGAACCATGTCATAGGCCTCCTGTTGATTCGAGGGTTCCAGGATCGGGATCAGGGCAAACTTGCCGTACACCCTTGAATCCTGCTCGTTTTGCGAGGAGTGCATCGAGGGGTCATCCGCCGCTACTACGATCATCCCTCCATTGGCCCCGGTGATGGCAGAGTTGATGAAGGGATCGGCCGCCACATTCAACCCGACATGTTTCATGCATACCATGGTGCGCTTTCCGGCGTACGACATGCCCAGGGCCTCTTCCATGGCGGTTTTCTCGTTTGCCGACCATTGCGAATGGATATGGTGCTCCCGGGTATATTTTGAATTTTGGATGTACTCCGTTATTTCTGTAGAGGGTGTGCCCGGGTAAGCATAGATTCCCGATAGGCCTGCATCCAGGGCACCCTGAGCGATCGCTTCATCTCCCAGCAGCAATAGTTTTGGCATAAAGCAACATCGTTGGTAATGCTTCGCAAACCTACGTAGATTTTGCTAACTACACAACTCTTATTGAAATTTTACCCGATTTTGTATCTTTGGAATCTGTTGGTTTTTTGCTCAGCCTCTGATGGAATACAAAGACTATTACAAAATACTTGGTGTGTCGAAAGAAGCCACCCAGGATGAGATCAAGCAAAGCTACCGGAAGCTGGCTCTGAAGTACCATCCCGATAAAAACCAGGGGAACCGCGAGTCGGAAGAGCGCTTCAAGGAGATCGGGGAAGCATACGAGGTACTCAAAGATCCCGGGAAACGGAAACAATACGACAAGCTTGGCGTCAACTGGAAGCAGTATGAACATGCGGGGGCCGATGGTGGATTTGACTTTTCACAATGGGCACAACAGCAGGGCGGCCGGACCAGGTCCTCCAGAAGACAGGGCCGCCCGGATTTCGAGGAAGGGGACTTCTCCGACTTCTTCAATACCTTTTTCGGCGGTGGTTTTGGTGAGGGATCTACCTACCGGGACATGCGAGATATTCCCCGGAAAGGTCAGGATTACCAGGCCGATCTTACGATCACGCTGGCGGATGCCTGTTTCGGGACTGAAGCCATGCTCACGGTCGACGGAGAGACGATCAAAGCTACCATCCCGCCAGGAGTGCGCGATGGCCAGGTATTGCGGGTAAAAGGGAAAGGAGGGAAAGGATCCGGCGGCCGGGAGAGCGGTCACCTCTATTTGAAGGTAAGCATTAAGGAGGATCCCTCTTTTGAACGGAAAGGGAATAACCTCTACTGCGATGCAAAAATACCACTCTATACAGCTGTGCTCGGAGGGAAAACCGAAATCCGCTCGCTGAAAGGGACTTTCCATATCACCATTCCGAAAGAGACCCCGAACGGAAAAATATTGCGGCTGAAAGGCCTCGGAATGCCCATCTTCGGAAAGAAAAGCGAGCATGGGGACCTTTACATAAAGGTCAGCCCCGAAATCCCCTCCCATCTCACGGATGAAGAGCTTGCCCTGTTCCGGAAATTAGCCACCCTAAGAAATCAATCATGAACACATCTGGCGAATTGATACCCTATGAACTGGATCAGCTTCCTCATGTAATCCGTGAATTTGCGGAAGCAGTAGATTCCTCCAACCTCAGGTACCTCTCCTGTGACCTCGTGGAAAGGCTTCAGCTGAGGGATGAACATATACTCGATCGGGCCATCGACCGGGCCATGGACGCATGTATCTCGCTATCCATTCCCTCACGACAGCATTTCAAGCGGGTATTCATCATCAAAGAGAACGGAATCCACCGGGGGTGGAAACTCTCGGCCCTGGGGTGTTACCTCACCATCGTAAACGAAGACCCCAGCCATCCCATGGTGGCACAATTTCAGGCCTTTCTTTTTTAACTCGTTCATTTTATATATTTTTGCCCCACCCAAAAAAACTCCATCTACACGCCTTTCATGAAGATCCTGAACACGTACCTTCCTGTTTTATGTTTACTCGCCTCGCTTTTATTTCTGTCTGCCCGAAGCAGCGCACAAACAGGCACCGTGCGCGGTTTTGTATATGAAGAGGAAACGGGCGAACCGATTATTTTTACCAATGTCTATTTTTATAAGACCTCCATCGGAGCCACCACGGATGTGAATGGTTACTTCGCCATCACGAAGATCCCTCCCGGGAATTATATTCTGATGATCACCTACATCGGGTATGACTCGATTCAGATCCCGATGACCATCAAAGCCAATGATCTTCTGACCCAAAAACTCTACCTGAAAAGATCCACGGTGACCCTTGGAGAGGTCAGTGTTTCGGCCGCACGGCAGGATAAAACCAGGGAGACCCAGACCTCCATCATCAAGATCACTCCCAGGGAGATCGAAAAGATCCCCTCCATGGGGGGTCAGCCTGATCTTGCCCAGTACCTTCAGGTTTTGCCCGGGGTTATTTTTTCGGGTGACCAGGGTGGGCAGCTTTACATCCGGGGAGGCCCTCCGGTTCAGAACATGGTGCTGTACGACGGGATGATCATCTACAATCCCTTCCATTCCATCGGCCTTTTTTCGGTTTTTGATGTGGATATTCTCAAAAATGTGGATGTGTACACGGGGGGATTCAATGCGGATTATGGTGGGCGCATCTCCTCCATCATGGACATCTCCACCCGGGATGGCAACAAACAACGGTTTGCCGGAAAACTGGATGTCAGTACGTTTGGCGCCAAAGCGCTCCTGGAAGGGCCCATTGCCCGCCAGAAAAAAGACAATTCCGCCAGCGCCTCTTTCCTGCTCTCGGTAAAGGATTCATACCTGGATAAAAGTTCCAAGATTTTCTATTCGTACCTTGACCAGGCTTTGCCGTACAGTTACCTCGATATTTATGGAAAGATTTCGGTAAACGCCCCCAACGGAAGTAAAGTCAACTTTTTCGGATTTAATTTTTCGGATAATGCCACCCTTACCGGATATGATGTAGATAACGCAGTGATCAACGAGGTGCCCGTGAATTATAACTGGGACACGTACGGTGGCGGAGGTAACTTTGTGGTTATCCCCGGGAAATCCCCGGTTCTGATCGAAGGGAATTTTGCGTATTCCTACTACAATGTGGAGATGGCTGACGGGGACAGACCTCCCCGGTCCTCTACCATTTCGGGATTCAACGCGGGTTTCCATTTTACCTACTTCTTCGGCGACGATGCGTTAAAGTACGGCGTTGAGGGATCAGGCTACAAGACCATCTTTGATTTTTACAATGTCGTGAACCATAAAATTGATATCACCCAAAACTCCACTGAGGTCGATGCCTATGCTATGTACAAATGGATTACAGGGAAATTCATCATCGAACCCGGCTTCCGGGCTCAATATTATGCCTCCCTGTCCACCTTTTCCCCCGAACCCCGCCTTGCCATTAAGTACAATATGATGAAACATTTCCGGTTGAAAATGGCGGCCGGTTATTACACCCAGAACCTGATCAGTACAACCAACGACCTGGATGTGGTTAACCTCTTTTACGGGTTCCTTACGGGACCGGAAAACCTTCCCAAAGAATTCAACGGTAAACCCGTGAAAAACAAGCTTCAGCAAGCCTGGCATGTGGTGCTTGGATTTGAGTGGGACATCACCGATAACCTGAACCTGAACGTAGAGGGATATTACAAGTATTACCCGCAACTCACCAACCTGAACCGGAACAAACTGTTTGAAGACACAGAGGCCAATGCCGACAAACCCGATTACTTGAAAAAAGATTTTATCATCGAGACCGGAGATGCCGAAGGTGTTGACATTTCGATTACCTATGATTACCGCAATTTTCATTTCTGGGGCACCTACTCGCTGGGATTCATTCACCGGTTCGACGGGCATTATGAATATGTTCCTCCTTACGACCGCAGGAACAACCTGAACCTGATGGGGACCTACACGTTTGGGAAAAAATCCACCTGGGAATTCAACATCCGTTACAATTACGGTTCGGGATTTCCGTTTACTCCGACACAAGGATATTATGAGGCAATCTTCTTCAATAACATCTCCACCAATTACACGACGGTCAATGGATCTCTCGGGATCCTCTACGGAGATTACAATTCACACCGCCTGCCCTATTACAGCAGACTGGATGTCGATCTCAAGAAAACCTTTATATTCAATAAAACCACAAACCTCCAGGTGGATTTCAGCATTACCAACCTGCTCAACGAGAAAAATGTCTTTTATGTCGACCGGATTACCAATACGGTTGTGTACCAGCTGCCGATACTTCCCAGTCTGGGCCTGAGTTTCACTTTTTAATCCATCACCCCCCATGAAACGTCAGATACAAAATTTTATCATCCTTACCGCTCTGCTGGGCGTAGCAATCTCTTCCTGCACCAAGGATGACCCCAATCCCAGTCCGGCCGATCCCCGGTTGGCTTTTGTCGGGAACTGGAGTGTCAATGAAACGGAACAGCGCCTGACCTACGAGGCAAACATTGAGAGTGACCCCTATTCCTTAAACGGGGGTGTCTATATTTACAATTTCGCTAACGCCGGCAGCTCAAGCAATCCGGCTTATGCCTATGTTTCGGGAAATACCATTACCCTCGAGGTAAACCAGGTGATCGGAGATGGTTGGATCATCAACGGGTCTGGGATCAAATCGGGAAACACCATCAACTGGCCGTATACCTTGAATGACGGAGCCAATCTCCATAACATCAATGCCGTTTTCACTAAAAACTAATCGTGAATCTTTTTAACAAATTTCTTTTCCCTGTCTACCAGCTCCTGGTTCACTTTTTCGTATAGTTTGATGAAAACTTCCGGATCCCGCCGGTAATATTCCAGATTTTGCTGGTACCGCTGCCGGGAGATATGGTATTTCCGGAAGAGCCCGGCATAATAATATCCGGCTTGTTCGGAGGCGTCTTCTCCCCTGTTCCGCCGGATCTGCAACGCCGCCTCAATATAGTGGAAATCGGCAAGGATCAGAATCATTTCGGATTCGGGTATAAGGGAATCAGCCGCGATAGAGGAATCTTCCTCCTGTTTCGGATCAGTCTGGCATCCGACCAGAAGAAAGAGGGATAGGAACCATAGAAGGTATCTCATAACCTATTTCTTCCGGGAATTGAATTCCGCGTTGAGCAGGTCAAGGACCTTGTTCGTGATATCCAGTCTGTCATTTGCGACCAGGATCTCGCCGGCTGTTCGGTAGGCAAGGATAAAATCGTATTTGTGCTCCAGGTTGAACCGTTTCAGAAAGCTATCGACAGTATCCAGCAACCGGATATTCATGTTGAGTTCCTGTTCGGCAACTAGTTGTGTGTATCGTTCTTTTTTCTCCATCAGCGCCTGCTGTTTGGTCATCAATTCCTCATAAAGCACCCGGGCTCGGTCTTCGCTGAGGATGTTTGCCTGCACCTTCCGTTGGAAATCGGAAGCCTCCTTTTCCAGGGTTGCCTGCTCCGATAAAACCTCCCGTTGTAACCGGCCTCCGGTACTTTCAAGATCCCGTTTCAGCACGTTCACAAATTCATAGTGTTCGTTCAGGGTATCGATATTTACGTATACGATATTGAGTCCGGCCGCCTGCCGAAGGGGCAAACTATCCCCAGTCAGAGCAACAGGGTTGGAAGTTTGTTTTGCAGTAAAGAATAAAATATAAAGAACCACAAGTCCGGCCAATGTAATCAGAAGTAAAACTGTGTTCAGGTTAAAAGCTCGTTTTTGTTCCATGGTAAAGGGGATTAATTTCCAAGTTCAGACATAAATTTGATTCGCATCATCCGGATCTCTTCTTCCCTGTATTCATCTTCCCCCAGGTCCTCGAGGGCGTTCTGAACTGAATCCGTTTCGGCTGTGCGAAAATACTCGAAAATCTCCTCCATGTGATAGGGATCCACAAATTCTTCAATATAATAGCTGATATCTATTTTGGTGCCGGCGGCGACGATGCTTTCGATCTCCGTGAGAAGCTCATTAAACCCAAGGTTCTTCGCCAGGGCAATGTCTTCCAGGGAGATTTTCCGGTCGATGCTGTGGATGATATAGACCTTCAGCCCTGATTTATTGATCACCGATTTCACCACCATATCCATGGGCCGGATGATCTCGTTCTCTTCCACGTATTCCTTGATCAGATCGAGGAAGGGCTTTCCGTATTTCTGCGCTTTTCCCGCACCCACTCCCGTGATCTGCTTGAGTTCGTCGAAGGAAATGGGGTACTGGATGGCCATATCCTCCAGGGAGGGATCCTGAAAGATCACAAACGGGGGGAGCTTTTCTTTCCTGGCAATCTCTTTCCGGAGATCTTTTAACAGGCTGAACAGGGTCTTGTCGGCCGTGCTGCTCTTCGAGCCCATGGCTTCCAGAAATTCCTCCTCTTCCGGATTCTCGTAATCATGATCGTCGACCAACATCACCGAACGCGGCTTCTTGAGGAATTTGTAACCTTCCTGACTCATCTTCAGGATCCCGTAGTTCTCAATGTCTTTGATCAGGAACCGTTCAATCAGACACTGGCGGATCGCGGCGTTCCAGAACTTCTCATCCTTATCGGCCCCTTTGCCGAAAACATCCAGCTTGTTATGCTTGAACTGCTTGACATTCGCAGTAGTTTTTCCCAGGAGGACATTGATGAGGTGCTTGTGTTTCACCTGTTCTTTGACCGCAATCACTGTTTTCAGCACCAGCTGAACATATTGTTTGCCTTCAAACTTCTTTTTCGGATGGAGGCAGTTGTCGCAGCTCTGGCAATTCTCGTCGGTATAGATCTCCCCAAAGTAATGAAGCAACTGCTTGCGCCTGCAAACAGAGGATTCGCTGTAGCTCACCGTTTCAAACAGTAGGTGCTTGGCTATCTCCTGTTCGGCTACCGTTTTGCCTTTGAGAAATTTTTCCAACTTCAGGATGTCGTCATAACTGTAGAATGCAATGCAGTTGCCTTCTCCGTCATCCCGGCCCGACCTTCCCGTTTCCTGGTAATAGCCCTCGAGGCTTTTGGGCATATCGAAGTGGATCACATACCTCACATCGGGTTTGTCGATCCCCATGCCAAAAGCGATGGTAGCCACGATCACATCGGCTTCTTCCATAATGAATTTGTCCTGGTTCTGGCGACGGACAGCCGCTTCCAGTCCGGCATGATACGGAAGCGCCTTGATCCCGTTGAGGGAGAGGGTTTCGGCAAGTTCTTCCACTTTCTTCCGGCTGAGACAATAGATGATCCCTGACTTCCCCTGATGCCCTTTGATAAACTTGATGACATCCCTGACTGCCGTTTTGCTTTTCGGCCTGACTTCGTAGTAGAGATTCGGCCTGTTAAAGGAGGCTTTGAAGACTGTAGCGTCCATCATGCCCAGGTTTTTCTGGATATCCTGCTGGACTTTGGGAGTCGCGGTTGCGGTAAGCGCGATGACGGGAACTTTTTGCCCGATGGCATCAATGATGGGCCTGAGTCTGCGATATTCGGGGCGGAAATCGTGACCCCATTCCGAAATGCAGTGAGCCTCATCAATGGCATAAAAAGATACCTTAATTTGCCGGAGGAACTCGATGTTCTCCTCTTTGGTAATGGTTTCGGGAGCTACATACAATAATTTGGTTTTTCCTATGATGATATCTTTTTTTACCTGCTGGATCTCCTGTCTGGATAGTGAAGAGTTCATAAAGTGCGCCACCTCTTCTTCCATCCCGAAACTGCGCATCGAATCAACCTGGTTCTTCATCAGGGCAATGAGAGGGGAAACAATGATAGCCGTTCCCGGCTGAATCAATGCCGGAAGTTGGTAGCATAACGATTTCCCGCCGCCGGTAGGCATGATGATAAATGCATCCTTCCCCGCCAGCACATTTTTGATGATGGCCTCCTGATTTCCTTTGAAGGTATCGAATCCGAATACCTTTTTCAAAACAGTACGCAAATCGCTGTTCCTCTTACTGCCCGCCATGGGTTACGTATGGTTTATTTTGTTACTTTTGTGCGAGATTCCCTGATTTTTAAAGAATTAAACTGACTCTATATATACAAATATAATCACAAATCTACCGAAACAAATATTTTTATTAAAAAATTTTCATGGTGCGGAAGAAAAAAAATATTAGGGTGATTGCCCTAACAACCATTCGCCAGGAAGCGGAGGCCATTTCGGGGCTGGTCAATTCCATCAATGCCGACTTTATCCGTTGTGTCGATGTGATCTTGAAGTCTCCGGGCCGGGTGATCGTTACAGGGATCGGGAAAAGCGCTATCATCGGACAAAAGATAGTAGCAACGTTTAATTCCACCGGGACGCCTTCAGTTTTTATGCATGCAGCCGATGCCCTCCACGGCGACCTGGGGATCATCCAGAACGCAGATGTGGTGATTTGCATCTCCAAGAGCGGGGAAACGCCCGAGATCAAAATCCTGGTCCCCATCCTGAAAAAGAACGGCAACACCCTGATCGCCATGGCCGGTAATCCTTCCTCATACCTGGTCCGGCATTCCGATTATTTCATTGATACCTCCGTGCCGCAGGAAGCCTGTCCGAACAACCTGGTTCCGACATCCAGCACCACCGCACAACTGGTCATGGGAGATGCCCTGGCTATATGCCTGCTGGAAAGCCGGGGATTTACCGCAAGCGATTTTGCAAAATTTCACCCCGGAGGAGTGCTGGGGAAGAAACTTTATCTTACTGTTGCAGACCTTTACATCCACAATCCGGCGCCAAAAGTCAAACATTCTGACAATATTAAAACGGTGATCCTGGAAATCTCATCTAAAAGGCTCGGCGCCACTGCTGTTCTTAAACAAGGTAAGCTGGCGGGCATCATCACCGACGGAGATCTCCGGAGGATGCTGGAGAAAGGAATCCAGCTTGACCGGGTGAAGGCCGAAGATGTCATGAGCCCCAATCCCAAGACTATTGATCCCGACACCTTGGTTATCACGGCGTTGCAGCTGATGCGAAACAACAATATTACCCAGCTCATAGTAACCAAAGATACCAGGTACAAGGGCGTAATTCATCTCCACGACATCCTGAAGGAAGGCATCATTTAAACCCCTATCCATGAATCCCGTCAACGATACCCCCTTCCCATGTGGCGTCCAGGAATTTTCTCCACGATAATTGCAAGTGCGCTTTTTGTTATCTTTTCCTTCCGAGGAACAGCACAAATTACCAAAATCATGGGAAGGGTCACCGATGCGTTGACAAGGGAGCCTCTTCCCTTTGTCAATATTGTCATTCCGGGGACCACACTGGGTACACTTACCAATTTCGAAGGAAATTATGCGATCGAATTCAAAAAAGCGGGGGATTCCATCCGGGCTTCACTGATCGGATTTTCGACGGTCAGTAAAAAGATTGTACGGAACCAGTTTCAGACCATCGATTTTGTCCTGGAACCTGCTTCCTATACGTTGCGGGAAGTGACCATTAAGTACAGCGGAAACCCGGCCGAGAGAATCCTGGCGAAAGTGATTGCCAACAAAGAGAAGAACTCGCTTCAATCCTTCTCTTCTTACCAGTATGAAGCCTATACGAAAATCGAGCTCGACGCCAATAACATCACCGACAAACTCAGGGAACGCAAGCTCCTCCGGAATTTTAATTTCGTTTTCGATTACGTGGATACCTCTACCGTAAACGGAAAATCCTACCTCCCGGTGTTCATCACCGAAACCATGTCGGATGTCTATTTCCGGAAGTTCCCCCGGGCCAAAAAAGAGATCATCAAAGCCACCCGGATCTCTGGACTGGAGAATGAAAGTGTCGCGCAATTCCTGGGAAACCTCTCTGAGCAGATTGATGTATACAAAGATCACATTGCCATCTTCGAGAAAAATTTTATGAGTCCCATTGCCAGTTTCGGCATCGATTTCTATAAGTATTACCTGGTCGACAGTACCTTCATCGGGAATAACTGGTGTTATCACATCATGTTCAAGCCCCGGCGGAAACAGGAGCTGACCTTCACCGGTAGTTTCTGGGTAGCCGACACGTCATTTGCCGTGAAAAAGATTGACCTTCGGATTGTGGATGATGCCAACATCAACTTCATCAACGATCTGACGGTTAAACAGGAATTCGAATGGACCGATAACCGGTTCTGGATGCTCACCCGTGACGAGATGGTCGCCGACTTCAACGTCATCGAGAATACCGATAAAGTATTGGGATTCTTTGGTCACAGGACCTCATCCTACCGTAATTTCCAGTTCGACCCTCCGGAAAACAAGCGGTTCCTTTCGCTTCCGGCAAATGTATTCATTGAACCCGACGCCGGCAAAAAGGAAGATGCATACTGGGACAACTCCCGGCATGAAGAACTGAGCGAAGCCGAACAGGGGATCTACGAAATGGTGGATTCCATCAAGAAGATCCCCATTTTCAATACCTATGTCGACGTCATCTACACCGCGGTTAACGGGTACCTCCCCTGGAAAAAAGTCGAGTTAGGTCCCTACTTCAAACTTTTAAGTTTCAATGGCGTGGAGGGGATCCGTTTCCGGTTCGGGGCCCGAACCAGTAACGACTTCAGTAAAAAACTTCAGCTGGAGGCTTACCTGGCGTATGGAACCAAAGACGGACGGTTTAAATACGGGGGAGAGGTGATTTACATGTTCAACAAAAACCCCAGACGGGATATCATCGCCTCTTTCAAACACGATCTTGAACAATTGGGATTAAGTCCGAACGCTTTCTCAACCGATAACATTCTTTCCTCCATCTTTCACCGTGGGCCGAATAACAAACTGACCTGGGTGAGGGAATACAAAGTACAGTATGAACACGAATGGTTTAACGGATTGATCAACCGGGTGCATTTTATCCACCGTGAAATGTTTCCTCTCGGGGAAACGGAGTTCATCATCTTTCCCGACGAACCACAAAATCCGGTCCTGATCCCAAACATTTATACCTCGGAGGTCTCGTTTGATATCCGTCTCTCCTTCCGCGAACGGTTTGTCAGCGGGGAGTTCTACCGGTTTACCCTGAGTTCCAGTTACCCGATCATTCAGTTTCGCTATTCCTACGGGATTCCGAACCTGTTTAAAAGCGATTACGAATACCAGAAGATCACCGTGAATATCCAGCAGTGGTTCAACTTCTCCACGATCGGATGGTCGAAATACAACATCGAAGCCGGCAAGATCTGGGGGACTCTACCCTATCCGCTGCTCAAGATCCACGAAGGGAATCAGACTTTCCTTTTTGATGAATACTCTTCGAACCTGATGAATTATTATGAATTCATCAGCGATCAGTACATTTCTGTTTTCTACACCCATCATTTCGACGGACTATTGTTCAACCATATCCCCCTTTTCCGAAAACTAAAATGGCGGGAAGTGGCCCATTTGCGCTGCGTCTTCGGAACACTCAACTCATCGAACAAAACCTATTCGCTCTTTCCCGACGGTATGCGGTCCCTTGAGAATATCCCCTACTGGGAGGGTGGAGTCGGGATTGAGAACATCTTCCGGATCTTCCGGGTGGATGCCATCTGGAGATTCACACACCTGTCGGACGAACTAAACCCGAACGCCACTGATTTCGGTCTTTTTGTCTCTATGTTCTTTTCCTTTTAAAGATTCCTTACTTTTGCCAGATAATTCGTTGGTATGATTCTCCGCACCGATAAAATCGTCAAAAAATACCGGCAACGGACCGTTGTCAATGACGTGACCATCCAAGTGGAGCAGGGAGAGATCGTGGGGCTACTTGGCCCCAACGGAGCCGGGAAGACCACCTCTTTTTACATCATCGTAGGGCTGATCAAGCCTTTTTCCGGCAGGGTGTTCCTCGATGACCTCAACATTACCTCCGAGCCGATGTACCGGCGTGCGCAACGCGGGATCAGTTACCTGCCGCAGGAGGCTTCCGTATTCCGGAAACTTTCGGTGGAAGACAACATCCGGGCGATTTTGGAATTTACCCGACTTACCAAAGCTCAGCAACGGGAGAGACTCGAAACGTTGCTGGATGAATTCGGGTTGCAGCATGTCAGAAAAAGTTATGGGATTACCCTCTCGGGCGGGGAACGGAGACGCACTGAAATTGCCCGTTGTTTGGCCGTGGACCCAAAATTTATTCTGCTGGATGAACCCTTTGCCGGAATTGACCCGATTGCAGTAGAAGATATTCAGCAGATCGTGACCCGGCTTAAAGAGAAAAATATCGGAGTGCTCATCACCGACCACAACGTCCACGAAACACTCTCCATTACCGACCGTTCTTACCTCCTCTTTGAAGGCAGCATCCTGCGTGCCGGAACTTCTCTCGAATTGGCAGAAGACCCGCACGTACGGAAGGTATATCTCGGGCAGAATTTTGAATTGCGCCGCTAGTTCCCCAAAGGATGTCAGTGATCCCGCTGAATCTTTTTCTGGAAAAACAAAGAGAGAAGGAAGTAGGTGAGGATGATCAGCGGGATGGCGCTGATCGCAAAAAGGATCAGGTACACCAGTGCCAGGATCAGGAAAAAGAATCTTACTTCATTTCCTTCCCATCGGAAGTTTTTGAATTTCATGGAAAACATCCGGAAATCGGAGATCAGGAGATAGGAAAAAAGAACCGACAGGATCGCAAGCGCCCGGGTATTGGAAAAGAAATCGGTGAAGAAACCGAGCGGGATCAGGGAAAACTGATTGGGCTGGAGGTACAACACCAGCGGGATCGAGGCAAAAAAGAGGGCATTCGCAGGGGTGGGAAGGCCCACGAAATGGGTTTCCTGGGTAAGATCGATATTGAATTTCGCCAGGCGAAAAGCGGAGCATACCGGGATGAGCAGGGCAAAGTACGGAGTGATGTGAAGGCGTTCCAGGATATTGCAACTTCCTTCGCATCCCATCGAAAGCAGGTTGAACATGATCAGTCCGGGTGCCACCCCGAAGGAGACCAGGTCGGCCATGGAATCCAGCTGTTTCCCCAGTTCCGACCGTGCGTCCAGCAGCCGGGCGGCAACTCCATCGAGGAAATCAAACAACGCAGCCAGGAAAATAAACAGCGCTGCAGAGAGAAATTCTCCTTCCAGAACCTGAACAATGGAAATCAATCCCGACACAAGGTTCAGGGTGGTAAGGGTATTGGGAATATACCTTTTCCAGTTCATCTTGGTTGAATTCTTTGGTAAAGATATAGACAAAACCGTTAGGAAGAATCTTTTTGGCTAAATTTGGATCCGTTGAAAAGAGATGAATCTGCCTATCCCTGAGATAAACCTGGACGAATACACCTATTCCCTTCCTCCGGACAGGATCGCCCAATATCCTTTACCGGAGCGGGATTCCTCCCGACTGCTTTCCTGGAAGAACGGTTCCCTTTCCCAGGATGCCTTCCGTACTATCTCCCAGTACCTTCCGCCAGACAGTCTGCTGGTTTTCAATGATACCCGGGTACTTCATGCCCGGTTGCTTTTCCCGAAACCAACCGGATCGTACATTGAGGTCTTTTGCCTGGAGCCGCTGGAGCCGTTCCGCGAATTTCCTCCTGCGCTTCAGCAAACCCGCTACTCTTCCTGGAAATGCCTGATCGGCAATGTCCGTAAGTGGAAATCAGAAAAAATCACGAAGGATTTTACGCTGGCTGGAAAAAAATATCTCCTGGAAGCAGTGAAAATGAACTCCCTGGGTGACGGAATCTTCTCCGTCAGGTTTGAATGGGATCCTCCCCATTGCACGTTTGGGGAACTCCTGGAAGCAGCGGGACAAATCCCGTTGCCCCCATACATTCACAGGGCTGCCGGGCACGATGACCTGTTCCGGTATCAGACCATCTTTGCCTCTTGCGACGGGTCTGTGGCTGCCCCCACGGCCGGGCTCCGTTTTACCGGCCCGGTACTGGATTCGCTCAGGGCAGCCGGTTTCGGGATTGAAATGGTCACGCTTCATGTCGGCCTGGGGACCTTCCGCCCTGTCACTACCCCAACCCTTTCCCGGCATATCATGCACCCCGAAACCTTTTCGGTCTCCATGGGTACCCTCCGGGCGCTGATCGATCATGGGGAGAACCCTATTATAGCCATAGGGACTACCACGGTAAGAACGCTGGAGAGCCTTTACTGGCTTGGGCAGAAATACCTGAATGACCCTGAAAAAGAACATAAGTACGTCGGCCAGTGGGACCCTTACCAGAAATTCCGGGGGGCACCGGCAAGTGCCGGAACAGCATTGAAGGCATTGTTATACGCTTTGACGCAACGAAAAATGGATCGGGTCACGGCAGAAACCCGGCTGATGATCCTTCCTGGGTATTCTTTCCGGATCATCGACGGAATGGTAACCAATTTTCACCAGCCGCAAAGTACCTTGTTATTGCTGGTCGCAGCTTTTCTGGGAACCGGTTGGAGAACTGCTTACACGTATGCGCTTCGCGAAGGGTTCCGGTTCCTGAGCTACGGAGATACCTGCTTGTTCATCAGGGATTCCCGGGAGAGGAAATGATTTCAACTTCGCGCAGTACATTGTAAAGGTTTTCGTATCTTTGTATGAAATCAAACAGGAGGATCATATGTTGAACACTTTTTTTCTTATATTCGGACTGGGTACCACGGAAATTATTCTGATCGTACTCGTCGTGCTCTTGTTGTTCGGCGGCAGAAAGATCCCCGAACTGATGAAAGGAATCGGAAAGGGATTCAAGAGCTTCAAAGATGGGATGCATGGCATGGAAGATGATCTCAAAGACCCTTCCAAAAAAGAATCATCCTCTGAAAAGAATCCCCCTCCTCAGGATCCAGCCGGTTAATTAAATCGCTTTACTCCCCCTATTGTTAGAAATTTCACAAAAATAGTGAAATTTCTAACATATTATTTCCCTACTTATATAAAAACATTCTAAATTTTAGATATGTTTTCATTTTGTAATATATTTATATATAATTTTGTCGATGTTTCGTGACAAAACTATGCTGATTAAACTCCTGATTAAATCATGAAAAAAATATTGATCCTGGGAGGTGGTACAGGGGGTACCATCATGGCTAATAAAATGAGACATATCCTTGACCGTGAGGAATGGGAGATTACGGTTGTAGACCGGGAAAAGACCCACTATTATCAGCCCGGCTTCCTGTTTGTGCCGTTCGGGTATTACAATAAGCAGGATGTTGCGAAACCCAAAAATAATTTTATTCCTTTCGGAGTTAACTTTATTGTTCAAACAATCACAAGGATTAATCCTGACAACAATCAGGTGATCCTGGCCGATGGGGTTGTTCTCAGGTACGACTTCCTGATCATTGCCACCGGGACCCGTGTAGTCCCTGCGGAAACACCTGGTTTACTGGGCCCCTTCTGGCGCAAAAATATTTTTGATTTCTATACGCCTGAAGGGGCATTGGCTCTCGCCGGATTCTTTAAAACCTGGCAGGGTGGTGAACTCGTACTAAACATTGCCGACATGCCGATCAAGTGTCCGGTCGCTCCGCTGGAATTTGTCTTTTATGCCGATGCTTTCTTTGTTGAGCGGGGACTTCGGAATAGGGTCAATATCTCCTATGTGACCCCGATGTCAGGGGCATTCACAAAACCAAGAGCATCAAAGGTGCTTGGGTCGTTGCTTGAAGAAAAGAATATTACCATTATTCCCGATTTCTATCTCGAACGGGTGGATAATGACAAAAGGGTTCTGGTTTCCTATGACGAACGTGAGGTCCCGTTTGATGTTCTCGTCACAGTCCCGGTACATAAGGGGGAAGAGGTGATTGAAAAGAGTGGATTGGGAGACGACATGGGGTTTGTAAAAGCCGACAAACACACGCTGGGTTCAGTGGATTATCCGAATGTGTTTGTACTCGGTGATGCTGGAAATTTTCCCACCTCCAAAGCAGGTTCCGTGGTTCATTTCCAAGCCGATATCCTCGAAGAAAACCTGATTTGTGCCATAGAGCAACGGCCATTCACCGCTTCCTACGACGGACATGCCAACTGCTATATCGAAACAGGATTTGGGAAAGGGGCTCTCATTGATTTCAATTATGATACGGAGCCTTTGCCCGGTATGTTTCCTTTACCGGGTATCGGTCCCTTTGGTTTACTGAAGGAAACCCGGTTGAACCACTACGGGAAACTGATGTTTCGATGGATTTACTGGCACATCCTGTTAAAAGGAAAAGAAATGCCCATCGATACGAAAATGACCATGGCAGGGAAAAAAATATAATCATCCGGATTATGGCAGAAAAACTTTTGCAGGAACAAATCATTGAACTCAACCAGAAGCTGGACAGGGTTCTTGAGTTTGTGGAAATCCAGCAACGGAAGAGAGAAGAATGGGATGACCTGGTTAGCGACGTTTCGATTGTCTCGAAAGACCTGTTTCAGAATACTGTACAGATCCTTGATAAGGCGGGTGTAGAACTTGACCCATGTGGAATACAATGCCTGCTGATTAAAGTTTTGCGGAATCTGGAAACCTTTGGAGAACTACTTGAAATGATGGAAAGCGCCAAAGATTTCCTGAAAGATGCCGCTCCCGTTTTTCGTCAGATCGGGTTGGATGCAGTCAATAAAATGAATGAGCTGGATGAGAAAGGGTATATCGACAGCTTCACGACCATCGCCAAAAACCTGACCAATAAAGAGACGGTGGATGCCATGGTACGGCTCTCACAAGCTATGGCAGATGTGAAGATGGATAACCGGCTCGATGATAAATCCTTCTGGCAATTATTCAAGGAATTACGTTCACCAGAAGTCAGAAAAACAATCTCATATACATTACGACTTCTGAATGAGATCAATAAAAATCAAATCTAATCAATCGTAAATCGTAAATCGTAAATCGTAAATCGTAAAAGGTATGTCACAAAAAGTAATTGCAGGAATTACTGTCGACGTCAACGAGGAAGGTTACCTGACCAACCCCGCACAGTGGACCCAATTGATTGCAAAAGAAATCGCCAAAGAGGAAGGCATTGACCTTACCGACAAGCATTTCTCCGTGGTTGAGTTTATCCGTGACAAGCAGGCGAAAGGAGAAACCCTCACGATCCGCTCGGTCGGGAACTCCGGGATCACCGACATCAAAGGTTTCTACCAGCTTTTCCCGGGAGCGCCCATGAAAAAAGCAGCTAAAATCGCCGGGATCCTAAAGCCCGTATCATGTGTTTAACCGTATTAACCATAAAGCCGCCATTCATGGCGGCTCAAACAATAACATTATGACAAAAGAAGAACACCCTCTGAAAAAAGTCTGCATCATCTGTGCCAAGGGCACCATCGAAGATGTATATGCAGCCCTGGTTATGGGCAACGGAGCCGTAATGGAAGGGATCGAGACCAAACTCTTTTTCACCTTCTTCGGCCTGGACGCCATCACCAAGAAGTACATGAATTCCCTGAAAACCGGTACCGTCGGAAATCCTGCGATGCGCATGCCGGGAGGATTACCTTTTCCCACCCTCCTGGGCACCCTGCCCGGAGTGGAGGCGAGAGTATCTGCCATGATGCGCAGCCAGATGGCCAAACTCGATATTCCGCCGGTATCGGAATTCCTGGAGATGATTGAAGCCGGAGGTGGAGAAGTTTACGCCTGCAAACTCGGCATGGACATGTTCAAACTGGAGAAAAGCGACTTGTGGAATGGTATAAAAGATGTCCTCACCATAGGTCAGTTTTACGAACTATGCGGAGGGCTCCAGACCCAGATCATCTTCACCTGATTGCAAGCATTCTTATTCCTTATAAATTTTCCGCACTATCATGGTATTATCGCCTGTGATCCGCAGTATATAAAGCCCCCGTTGATACGCGGATAAATCCAGCTCGGTTTTTTGTGTCGTTAGTAGTTGTTCAAAAAGTTTTCTGCCTTCAATCGAATAAAGTTCCAGGTTCGATCCGGTTTTTACAGGTGATGGGAATGTGATAGAGACTTTTTCCCTGACAGGATTTGGATAGATCAGGATCTCTGGAGAACCGGACTCTGGTAACCCCAGTGGAGCCGATGTTGCAAGATTGGACAGTGTCGATTCATAAACTCCTCCTTTCAACGATGGATTACACGGGGCGTACCTTATTACCTGAATATAATATGTGGCCAGTCCGGATGTCACATAAAAATCGGTATAGGAAGTAACATTGCTGGCCACCGAATCAAGCAATTGCCAGGCACCGGTTCCTAATTTCCGATAGATATTGCATGTGTAATAATCAAATCCCTCGTAAAGATTCCAGATCAGGTTAAAACCATAAATACCGGGATTGATATTCAGGTGGACTGTTTTATGATAAGGACACTTCGTCGATTCATTCCCGGAGGAGTCTGTCACCGTCATGACATATTTATCTGATTTTACCAGTGGATTTGCTGTCGTATCCAGGAAGGTACTGAAACTATTGTACGGGACTTCACCAATTTTTACATACGCATTATTATGCGCACTTTCCCGGTAAATATTGAAATACGCAAGATGATACCCGGTCATTTTATTCCAGATAATTTTGTTCCGCTGGTAAGTCGTATCATAGGACACCATGCAGATGTACTGAATACCCGGAGGACCACCGGTTACCGTGACGACAGCCGTACCATCCATCATACGGGTACAATAGCAACTGTCAACCTTTGCTTTACACGTATAGGTTCCTGGAGCGGTAATCAACCCAAAATCGATCACATTTCCGTTTCCTATTGCATAGGTATTTGTACTGTTTCCGTTCAACAGGAGGTAATAGGTATAATTCGGCTCTGAGCCGCTAAGCCCCACGTGAACGCCCGGGCCTCCATAGGGATAGCTTCCGCCCCCGGTCATGTTAAAAAGGGCAGGCATATCGACTACATGAACCTGTTTGGAATTGGTGCAGGTCTGCCCGTTGTAATTAATGCTAAGTGTTACCGTTTTCCACCCTACGGAGTCCCATACCACAGTGTACGGACCTTGTCCTGATCCAGAAATAATCGTTGCTCCATCAAAATTCCATAAATAGGTCGCCGAAGAAGGGGCATTTCCTGCATAATAGACGTGAATCTCGCAACCTATCGAAGCTTTCGTGTACATATTGAAAAGGCAAGTAGGTTGAAGGGTATCACCCTCAGCATAAATCCTGAAGCTAATCAGACAGATCCCCAGAAGCATTAAAATTGCAAAAACTTTTTTCATAGTTTTCAGATTTACTGAGTTTTAAAATTCCACAAGTAAGAATGATTAAGTGGAAGTTTGCTGTACGATCAAAAGAATCTACTTTATAAGGGCGATCTTCTTCTGAATCAGGTTCCCTTTTTGGGTTTGTACACTCAACATATATACTCCCTCTGAAAGATCGGACAGGTTGATGGAATTTCCGGTAAAATCTTCGATGGATTTCACTTCGATACCGGCCGCATTGTATACGGCAATCCTGGCGTGAAGGGCGCCCTGGATATATACTAATCCAGTAGTCGGATTCGGATAGGCACGAACCGCATTCTTTTTGACTTCATCATCCCCGACCGCAAAGATCCAGTTGATATTATACACGTTGTGCGTGGTAAGGTCTTCAGCAAAGACATCAATTGTGGTCGTCCCTGGAATTGCAGTAGCATCCACCACGATGACTGTTGCGTTTGGATCTATCGGAAGTCCGGTCACCTGAGGAATCAATACACCTCCGGGAACTTCAACCTCATAGGTAAAGAGATCGGGGTCAAATCCGGGAAGAGAGGTCCCATCTATCAGGATGTCATCTAACCGTGCTTCCGTACCGAATACTCCATTTTCCACGGAGTAAA
>JAZDGR010000185.1:0-10819 GCA_043806735.1 bacterium
TTCCGGAAAACGGGGTCAGGATATTGATGATGGAGTAGTCGAATTCCGGCTCTTTGGATACATGTTTCCGGATCCACTCTTCGGTATGCCAGAAGGCATGGAACTCCTGCTGCTTTGCCTGCTGGGCTAATGGGGGTTTTACCCATCCGTAATGGTAAATCCATGCATCCATCGGTTGAACGCAGATCTTGTGATTCCCTATCCGGAAGCCCTGTGCATCTTTGTAGGAATGGATTCCTTTATGCGGACGAATGATCCGTACTTCCTTCCGGTACCATTTCCGGGAATCGCCTATCCAGTCGTACGAACCCCAGAAATGGAGGTAATTGAACAACAGCCCTTCCACACGGGAAGTATCCTTCCAACGCTCCATTCCATCCCGGATGTTGTCCAGGTATTCTTCGTGAACCACTTCGTCGGCCTGGATGTAAAAAGCCCAATCGGCATCGGAGGAAATAGCGTCCAGCGCCTTGTTGGTCTCCGCAGCCAACACCTGTCCGCTAGTCCTCAGGGAAGTGTCCCAAACCGTATCCACTATCCGGATTTTTGGGGATCCGATCGACCCGATCAACTCCCGTGTGCCATCTTCGGAATCCCCGACGGCAACCACCACTTCATCGCAAAGAGAAAGAATGGAACGGATCGATTCAACGACCGGGTAATCATACCGGATGGCGTTGCGGATGAAGGTGAAACCGGAGACGCGCATAAGTGAACAGTGAATAGTGAATAGTGAACAGTGAATAGTAAATTGTTATTTCAGAGTCTCACAACTTGATAATCCCTATATAATTCTCCGGTGTGATCTTTTTCAACTCCTCTTTCACGCTCTTCGTCACCTTCAGTGCATCGATAAACGCATGCATCGACTGCTTTGTGATCTTTGCTTTTCCCCGGGTCAGCTCTTTCAGCGATTCATAGGGATTGGGATACCCTTCGCGCCGGAGGATGGTCTGGATGGCTTCCGAAATTACGACCCAGTTCTCGTTCAGGTCCTTGTTCAGTTTTTGTTCATTCAGGATCACTTTGTCCAACCCCTTGAGCATAGACTTCAACGCGATCAGGGTATGTGCGAACGGTACTCCGATGTTCCGGATGACCGTGGAATCGGTAAGGTCGCGCTGGAGGCGCGAAATGGGAAGTTTGGCTGAAAGATGCTCAAAAACCGCGTTAGCCATTCCCAGGTTGCCTTCCGAATTTTCAAAATCGATCGGGTTCACTTTGTGGGGCATCGTGGAAGATCCTGTTTCGCTCTTTTTTACTTTTTGCCTGAAATACTCCATCGAAATGTAGCTCCACATATCCCGGTTGAGGTCTATCAATATCGTATTGATGCGCTTAAGGTTATCGAAAAACGCAGCCAGGTTATCGTAATGATCGATCTGGGTCGTGGTTTGCAGCCGCTCCAGTCCAAGGTTGTCATTCAGGAACCGGTTGGCGAACTTTACCCAGTCCACTTCCGGATAAGCAACCACATGGGCATTGAAGTTCCCTGTCGCGCCTCCGAACTTGCCTGAAAACGGAATAGTCTCCACCAGTGCCATCTGCTGCGAAAGCCGTTCTACAAAGACATAGAGCTCTTTCCCGAGGGTGGTAGGGGATGCGGGCTGCCCATGTGTATGAGCCAGCATGGGAATATGTTTCCACAATTCACTCTTTTGCAGCAGCGTGAAATGGACCTCGGTCAATACGGGTTCCAGGACCTGTTCCCATGCGTCACGCATTGCCATGGGGAATGCGGTGTTGTTGATGTCCTGCGAAGTCAACCCGAAATGAACAAACTCCCTGTATGCTTTGAAGCCCAGCCGATCAAATTGTTCTTTCAGGAAATACTCGACTGCTTTCACATCATGGTTGGTCTCCTTTTCGAGCTCCTTCACCCGGATAGCATCTTCGGGCATGAAATGTTGATAAATCTTACGGAGCTTTGGGAAATTCCGCTTATTAAACTCCTTTAGCTGCGGAAGAGGAATCCCGCAAAGGGTGATGAAATATTCAACCTCCACCCATACCCTGTACCGGATAATGGCCGCTTCGGAAAAATAATCTGATAATTTTTCGACCGATTTCCGATACCTCCCATCCACCGGGGAAATCGCAAACAACGAAGTATCCATATACATTTCGTTAGTACGCTAGCAAAGGTAGAAAAATTTCGCTATTTCGCTATTTCGCTACCTCGCTACCTCGCTACTCACTATCGTGCTCGCCCAAGTGTTCGACCAGGCCGCGAAGAATCCGACAGCGCTATGACTGATGTTGCCCTCGACGTTGGCCGGGGGACCGGTAAAAAAAGGAATGTTCAGCCCGGCCATCTGGACCTGATATATGAAGTCGTAATACTCTTTGGTAATTCCCGACATCTGTAAGGTGACCTTATCCCCAGAATGCAATGTTTCCCAGAAATGTTCATTATCTATGTAAACCGCAGTTAAGCCATTGATGTAATTGCCATTGATGAAGCTGTCGTCGGAATAGTAGATCTTCGAAATCGAGTCAGTCATCAGGGTATCGTTCCGGTAGTAGTGGAACATATAGAAGTTATTCTCGTCTCCCGGTTCCTGGGCAAACACCTTGATCTCCCAGTAACCCTCTTTGCCCCAGTCGGGCTGAAACACTACCTGGATAGAATCTAACCGGGCTACCTGCATCATTTTACAACTGGATGAATAATGGGATGTATGGTCAATCTCTTCGGGAAGTTCGATATCAACGATGTAGGTTTGCCCGATAACCCCTGCAAACAGGGAATCGGTTTCATAAATGCCCGAGATTCCGGGCTCTGTTTCATGAAGCGTAACCTGATCCAGACCGTCTGTCAGGGTTACCGTGGCGTTGACCACCCGGGGGGCAGGCTCGTTGTAGAAATAATCAGCTGTTTTAGTGAGGGAGATCTGGCAGTTGCCGGTGTCATTTGAGATCCCGCCATAAACGACCAGCCGGGTATAGGTTTCATCCAGGTTCAGGTCGATCCGCTCGGTACATGCAACGGTTGCCAGGACTACGATCAGGGTATGGAAGATTGCTCGTTTCATGGGGTAACCTGGTTAAAAGTGGAAGTTAAATGTTACGGATGGGACGATCCCGAAAAGATATATTTTTTCGGCATAGGTCACATTCGGGTCTTCTTTATCCTGAACGAAGTTGATAGACCAGGTGTTATGCCGGTTGTAGACATTGTATATAGAAAGATTAATATCCCATTTGAACTTGCGGTTCTCTTTCTCTTTCGACGTAAACGTAATGGCCAGATCGAGCCGGTGATAATCGGGATAACGATAGGCGTTCCGGTCAGAGTAGATCGGAATGATCTTTCCTCCGATCTCTGCCCGTCCGGTGGGAAAGGTAACCGGGTTTCCGGTCGCATAAACCCAGTTGGCCGATGCCCACCATCGTTTTGCAAACTGGTAGTTGACGACAATGGCGATGTTATTTGGCTTGTCATACGGAGCAGGATACGGGTCCCCATCATTGATCCCGGCGACTTTGCGAATCGAACGGGATAGGGTATAGCTGACCCAGCCACTGACCTTTTTTTCGCTCAGTTTGACCAGGAATTCTGCGCCATAGGCCCATCCTTTCCCGGGCCTGACTTGCGCGTCGATGGTGTCGCACAGGAGCAGCTGCGCAAAATCAATGAAATCAATCGTATGATTCATGTATTTGTAATAGACCTCCACGGAAGCTTCGATAGTGTTGCGGCGAAAGTTCCGGAAGTACCCTGCGGCAATCTGATCCGAGACCTGGGGTTTGATGTTCGGACTGGCAGGGAACCAGATATCCAGGGGAGTTCCGGCTGTAGAGTTCTGAGCCAGTTGGAGGTATTGTGTCGTTCTTGAGTAATTGGCCTTAATAGAGCTTTTCTCATTGATTCCGAAGAGAATTCCCAGCCTGGGCTCTATCCCAAAATAGGTCTGATAGATTTTGCCTTTCGGATAAACCGTGGAATCGATCACGATAAAATTTACATCGTAATTGTAAACGGTTCCCGGACCAATATCCTGAAACATCGACAGGCGGAGCCCATATTTAAAAACAAAGCGCTCCCCGACGCGCTGTTCATTCCCGGCATACAATCCGATTTCCAGGGAATAATTGTCAGGGACTTTCACTTCGCTGTATGACGACTCACTGCCGATGCCCCTTGCCAGGCCGGGGTTGATCATGTGGTAAACGGCGGAAAACCCGAAGCGAAGCGTATTGTTGGTATTCAGGTAATGGCTGAAATCCCCCTTGAGGCCTGCATCCCGCATGCTGGAATACCATTCGAAAGAGGTGGCAGCCCCGTCGGGAGTTCCCAGGAAGTACCTGTAATCGCTGTAAACAAAGGTGAAATTGGCAAACAGTTTCTTGTCAAAGAGATGGTTCCAGCGCACCGTGCCGGTACCGTTGCCCCAATTCATCCGGGCGAAGGGATTCTTAAATACGTCACGGCCGAAATACCCCGAAAGAAATAAGTGGTTGTTCTCATTCAGCCGGTAGTTGACTTTGGCATTCAGATCGTAGAAATAGAGTTTGTTGTCCCGCAGTTCCTCATTGTCTGATAAAGCGAGAAACAGGTCGGCATAAGTCCTCCGGCCGGAAATGATGAACGACATCTTGTCCTTGATGATCGGTCCTTCAATAGTAAGCCGCGACGCAATCAACCCGATGCCACCGGTTACTTCGTACCGTTTGGAGTTGCCTTCTTTCATTCTGACATCCAAAACCGAAGAGAGGCGCCCCCCGTACATCGGCGGGATATCTCCTTTATACAGCTTGACGTCTTTTATCGCGTCGTTGTTGAATACAGAAAAGAACCCCATCAGATGCGAGGCGTTGTAAACGGTAGATTCATCCAGGAGGATCAGGTTCTGATCCGAAGCCCCGCCGCGCACACTGAAACCGCTTCCTCCTTCGCTTACCGATTGGACCCCAGGCAGCATCTGAATGGCCTTGATAAGATCCACTTCCCCCATCAGCGAAGGGATTCGCTGAATGGTCTTCATATCCATTTTAAAGGTACTCATCTCGGGTCGGACCACATTTTTATTCGCCTGCTCGCTGGTAACTTCTACCTCCTTCAACGTCTCTTCCGAAGGTTCAAGCTCGAGGTGCAGGGAACTATTTTTCGTTAGCTCAACGGTCCGAGTAATTGTCCGGAAACCCACAAAGGAGACCTGGATAGTATATATCCCTTCCGGCAGGGTAATCGAGAAATTTCCATAAATATCAGAAACAGTGCCGATCTTAAGTTCCCTGATAAAAATGGTAGCTCCGGCCAGGTCTTCTCCGTCGGATTTATCCCTGACCGACCCGCTGACGGTCCACTTTCGAGGCAGGTCTGCCTCCGCAACTACTGCCTGGGATTGAATCAGGATCAGAAAGAAAAAAGTGAAAAGCAACAGGATTCTCATGAGGATCGTCAGATAGCTTTCCTAAGGTTATGCGAACGCAATTTTGCGGATAAAAGTATCTGGCTTATTTCCTGATGATCTCAAACTCGCCGTTAATTTTTAGCTTGATGATCATGGAAGGTTTTATTTCCCGGATCTCTTCCTGGTCAAGCTTAACTACATAATCTACCTGTCCGATTATTTCACTGGAGATATTTTTGTAGAACAAGGGAGCCGGTTGTCCGGAAATGTTGGCAGAGGAAGAGACAATTGGCTTCCCGAACATACGGATGAGCTTGTAACAGAATTCGTAAGTGACAAGCCTGATCCCGACCGATCCATCCTTTGCGGGGATGTTTTTGGCCAGGTTCCTTGCATGGGGATAAATAATGGTCAGCGGTGTATGAACATGTTTCAGGAGATCGTAAGCAATTGCCGGCACCTCGCTCACATACTCAGGTAGTTTCTCTTTCCGGTCAAGCAGGACGATCAGGCTCTTGCTCTCAAACCGTTTTTTGATCCGGTAGATCTTCTGAACGGCCTTGGCATTGGTGGCATCACAACCAATCCCCCAAACCGTATCCGTGGGATAAAGGATGGTCCCTCCCTTTCGCAGCACTTCAATACATTTACGGATCTCCTGTTTCATGGATCAAATTAAAGTTAAAGCCGGGACGCCATCCGGCCTGGATCGATGTCATAAGCGCAACGGAAATGGCTTTTGGGACAGCTATTCCAGCCGTGCAATCCGCAAGGGCGGCATTCCAGCGATTCTCTGATCTCTACAACTGCAGAATCATCGGAAAGAGGTCCGAAGCCAAAATCCGGGGTGGTGGAGCAGTATACAACGGTCACAGGGGCATTTACCGCGGATGCCAGATGCATTGGGGCTGAATCGTTGGTGAAGTTCATCCGGGCTCCCCGCATGAGTGCGGCGGATTCGAGGAGAGAGAGCGTTCCGGCGAGATTCCGGATTTCGGATTCCGGTAAGTTCTTTCCTCTTCCTTCTTCCCTCTTCTTTCTTCCCTCTTCCCTGATCCTTTCACACAGAGCATAGTCGTCAGCTGAACCAAGTAAATAGACCATTGCATCATCGGATATTCGAGTGATCAGCTCGACCCATTTTTCAGCTGGAAACTGTTTAGTGAACCACAGGGAAGCAGGGGAAATTGTATAATAGATACGGGATACGGGATACGGGATACCGGATATTCCCCTCCCTTCCTGGGGAGGGGCCAGGGGTGGGGTATACAACCTCGGCTTCTCCGGCTTTTCATCCGTAACACTTGCGATCAGCTTCTGGTTCCGGTCGGTTTCATGAATCCCGGGTCCGACAGGATGGGGTATTCGTTTCGTGAATAACAGGGAGAGTGGATTTTTGCTGAACCCAACAGTCTCCATTGCCCCTGAAAAAACGGTTACAAGTCCGGTCAGTAGGAACCGCTGGATGTTGATTACGCTGTCATAACGTTCCTTCCGGATGAGTTTCAGAAGGCGCAATAGATCACGGTACTTCCGGCTTTTATCCCAGACCCAAAGGCGGTGAATAAAGGGATGCTGTTCAAATAACCCCTCCAGCCCTTTTTTGATCATGAAATCAAGCTGTGCCTCGGGATGGAATTTGTGAAGCTTTTCCAGGACGGCCGTAGCAAGGATAACATCCCCGATCGAGGCGGTTTGAATGACCAGGATCTGTTTCATACCGGCACGTCAAATTCCCGCAGAGCCTGGTTCAGGGAGATTTTCCGATCGGTGGATTCTTTCCGTTTCCCGATGATGAGTGCGCAGGAAACCTGAAAATCCCCGGCCGGGAAGGATTTGGTATAGGAACCCGGTATCACGACCGAACGGGCAGGTACCACTCCCTTGAATTCTTTCTTTTCACTTCCCGATACGTCGAGGATCTTTGTAGAGGAAGTCAGGACTACGTTGGCACCCAGCACGGCCTCTTTTTCTATCCGGACCCCTTCGACAATGATGGATCGGGAACCGATGAAACAGTCGTCCTCAATGATTACCGGAGCTGCCTGAACCGGTTCCAGTACGCCTCCAATTCCAACTCCTCCGCTCAGGTGTACCTGTTTCCCGATCTGGGCACAGGAACCTACCGTAGCCCAGGTGTCCACCATCGTTCCGCTGTCGACATAGGCGCCGATATTGATGTAGGAAGGCATCAGCACCACCCCTTCTGCGAGAAAGGAGCCATAACGGGCGAGGGCATGAGGCACCACACGGACCCCCAACTGGCCGTAATCCTTCTTCAGAGGGATCTTATCGTGAAATTCGAACGGTCCCAGTTGGGTCGTCTCCAGTTTCTGGATGAGGAAATAGAGAATGACCGCTTTCTTGATCCACTCAAAGGTAATCCATTCGGTGCCGTTGAATTCAGCCACCCGCAACCGGCCTTTATCCAGCAGGTCGATAACCAGGCGGATGGCCTGCTGGATTTCTTTCTGTTTCAGCAGATCCCGGTTCTCCCAGGCTGCCTCAATGCGTGTTCGGATGTCTTCTGTCATACGAAGGAGTTTGGACAATCAAAATTAGGCAAAAAAATTAAGTTTCTTACCTTTGCATGGAATTAGGCTATGGGAAGAATCCTGGCGATCGATTACGGCAGAAAACGGGTCGGACTGGCGGTTACAGATGAACGGAAGATCATCGCCACGGCGCTCGGAACCGTTCATGCAACAGAAGTTTTCCGGTATTTGACAGAATACCTGTCGGGTCACGAAGTGGAATGTTTTGTAATAGGTGAACCAAAAGAAATGACCAATATACCTTCGGAAGCAGAGAAGTACATTATTCCTTTTCTGAGAATTCTGAGAAAAACCTTTCCCGGGATACGGATAGAGCGCTTTGACGAACGGTTTACCTCACGCATGGCTGTGCAGGCTATCCGGGATTCCGGCATCCGGAAGAAACAACGGCAAAATAAAGCCCTTATCGATTCCGTTAGCGCCACATTGATCCTTCAGTCCTATCTTGAATCCATAACCTTGAAAAAATAACCAGGGAAACTATGTTGCTGCCCATTGTTGCATATCCCCATCCGGTACTGAAAAAAGTGGCGGAAGAGATTGGCCCCGGATATCCCGAACTTGAACCCTTTCTGGCAGATCTGTGGGAGACGATGTACCAGGCTGATGGCGTGGGCCTTGCCGCTCCCCAGGTAAACCGGGCCATCCAAATATTTGTGATAGATACATCAGCCCTCTCGGAGCATCATCATCCCGAAGCTGCAGGATTCAAAAAAACGTTCATCAATGCAAAAATCTACCGGGAAGAAGGGGAGGAGGAGGTGCACAACGAAGGATGCCTGAGTTTCCCGGGATTGCATGAAGATATCCTGCGGAAGGCGGTGATTCATATCCGCTATCTCGACGAACATTTCAGGGAGCACGACGATCGGTACGAAGGTATCATTGCCCGGGTCATTCAGCATGAATATGACCATATCCAGGGGATTACGATGGCTGAACGTATCAGCCCGCTGAAAAAGATGTTGCTCAAACGCAAACTCAAGGAGATCGCTGAAGGACAGGTAGAGGTGCATTATAAGATGATCTTTCCGAAGGAGAAGAAACATAAGACGTAAGACCAAATAACCGTTCCATGAAAAGATCAGTATACTTTATTTTATTAGGCTTGGCCGGATTGATTTCGGCCTGCGGCCCTTCGCAGAAAAAAATGGAAGGGAACATCACCTCTATGGAGGAACGTTTGTTCAGTTCTGAGAACGGCTTCTCCCGGGCCGAAGGCGACAGTCTCATCCAGCTATACCAGGATTATGTCAATCGGTATCCCGGCGACTCCCTGGCGCCGGGATACCTGTTCAAAGCGGCCACCATGCTGATGAATCTGCAGCAGGGGAAAAAGGCTGTCGGTCTTTTTGCAAAATTCAGGGCGACCTACCCCGATCATCGGAATGCACCGCTTTGCTTGTTCTTTACCGGCTATGTCCAGGAAAATATTTTCGGGGAACTCGGGAAAGCGAAAGCCACTTACACCCTTTTCCTAAAGACTTACCCCAACCATGATTTTGCAGACGATGCTCAGGCTTCAATCGATAACCTTGGGAAGTCACCGGAAGAGATGATCCGGCAATTTGAAGCAAAAAAAGATACGGTCTTACCTTAGATCCGGACGGGGCTCCACCTTTTTCAGAAAAAAATCCTTATTGAGTGTGAGGGTAAACCCATAGCTATAATCGAGGTGGACTTTGCGTGGATATAAATAACCTTCCAACCTGATGTCCAGACAAATTCCTTTATCGAGGTAATAAAAGAAAACAAATTTCCCTTGTAGAAGTTCCCGGTGGTTTGTTATAAGTCCCGGAATCCTCAAGGAGATGGACTGGTAGAGTGGGTCACCCAGCGGGGCAATAAACCTGTCGGCATTCCAGTAACCAAATTGCAGGAATCCATAAACGGAACTCAGGGTGAAAGTTGAATAGTAAGCCGTTCCTGAACGGAAGGGCTGTTTGTGCCTGCCGAGTTCATTGTAGGTTACCAGGTAATTATCCCAGTAAAGGTTTTTAATGAATCCCTCGTGGATGCATTTGGCGGTTCCCAGGCCTCCTGCCATATTTAATATGGAGGAAGCGTAAACATTATCCAGGTCATTCACCTGTCCGCCCTTGTGAAAGATCAGTCCTTGCAAGGGAATATACAGTTGCCAATCAGATGCCGGATTGAGAAGATGTACCTGGTTGGAGGTCCCGGCGGTTAATTCTTCCTGGAAAGTAGAATGAGGAAGGATAAACCGTTGCCAGTCTATCCATAGGTCACTTCTGAATCGATCGCTATTCCAAAGTAGTTGCATCCCGTTTTCCACAGGATCAGAATATAACCGGTCAAATCCAAACAAGGGTTCGACCAAACGGTGATTCACTGTCCCGTAGATCCGGCCAAAAACTAGTTCCAGATGCCTGCTCAGGGCGTATTGGATGCGCAATACAGGGGCTAGTCCTGCGTAATCAGGCAATCCGAAATAGACCAGCAGGTAGAACCCTCCTTCCACTTTCAACCGGGGAGTGAAGTAATAGGATACCGTAGGGGAGAGTCCAAATCCGATAAGCGTATATCCGTCGCAGATCTTGTTGAAATATTCGTTGTTACTAAAGAAGTCCGTATTCTCGATCTCGAGAAATAGCTTCTTGTTATTCAGCGTATCAAGTGAGTAATCATCACAAAGATGGTCGTTGATGTGTTGGGCAGGGATCTCCTGCCGGGAAATTAAAAACAACAGTGGAACGAGAACCAGGATACGTATCACTGCCGAAGAAGTTTTTCGAGGTTTTCGTTCAGTTGCGCAGGAGGAATGTTCAGTTGGAGATTTCCTTCGACACTATAGGCAATTTCACCCGTCTCTTCCGAAATCACGATGGCAATGGCATCGGTACCCACGCTGATAAATTGCCCCGGGATTTCGCTAAGAAGCTGCAT
>JAZDGR010000186.1:0-7445 GCA_043806735.1 bacterium
GATGAGCCATTCATCCTGGTGATAGTAATCCCAGAGGATTCCGGCGGAGAAGTTTCCCGAATGAACTCCCAGCTGGGAGGTAGCCGTCATGTGGCTCCATGTTGCAGTGGGATTAGCAATCAGCAGGTCCCATCCGGGCGGTGGAAAGAGCGCTCCTTCGAATCCTTCGTTCAACTGGCCTCCGGCGCCGGAACATTGGGGGGGGCTCCAGGTAAGCAAAGCCGAATTCCCCAACGCCTCTCCCTGAAGGTTTTCGGCCGGGTAGCAAATGGGGTAGATATAGATGTTGTCGATGTACCAGTGGAATATATCGGCGGAATTCATACCGGTTGCCCGAAACCGGATCCGGAATGCCTGTTCGGCGACCGGACTGATATCAATATGTCTGGGCATCCAGTTAAAGGACCCTCCGTTGGAATACTCGGTCATTTTATGCCAGAGGTTGTTGTACCAGACCTCGATGCTCAGCTTTTCCATTCCCGTGCCAAACCGGTCCGCCAGCCTGAGGTCAAAATCAAGCCAGATCCGCGTACATTCGTAAAGTGAGGCGTCCAGGACAGGGCTTTCGAGACTGTAAGAATAGTTGACCAGCAGCGGGTCCCACCCAAACTGGGCCGACGGGGCAGGATTTCCTTCTGACCCGTCGATCTGCCAGTTTCCCTGGCCGGGATAAAACCGCCAGTCATTATAAGTAAAAGAAGCCTGATCCCAGGGTTCGAAGAAGGGCAGGGGCTGTCCGTAATTCAGCGTTACCGGAACCGGTCCCGTTTTCATCGATTCATCAAACTGACCCGGGAAGCCATATGAAGCGAGATCGTACCAGGCAGAGACTTCGTACTGGTAGGTTCCGGGGTCGAGGCCAAAATCGTAGTAGAAAAGGGTGTCGGGATATTCCACGATATCCAGCAGGGAATTGTTACGGTAGATCCGGTAGCCGAGAAGTCCGGGCGGTACCAGCAGATCTTCCGTTTTTGGTTTTGCCCATTCCAGGTAGATGTTATTCTCAATGGGAGTACCAATTAAGTCGGTTGGCGGGTATAAAAAATGTGAGGTAAACGGGGTGCATGTCTTGGCGGAATACCCGCTTCCATAGACAGCCAGCACGCAGGCATTATAGGTTTGTCCATACTGAACCTGGTTTCCCGGAATGAGGTACTTATTCTCGGCAGTGAAGCCGCTCAGCACATTGCCGAGGTAGAAATTGTACCCCAGGATGCAATTCAGCAGGCCGGCGTTTGTCTCCGAAGCATCCACCCGGATGTTATCCACATTCCACCCGTTGATATCATAGGAATCTTCGCCATAAGCACGAAACCGTAGCCGGAACGGGATATCGGTGTAAGCGGGGAGATTGACCTGATCGGTGGTCCAGGGAATGTTTCCCAAAGCATTGGTATAGTTTTTCAGGAGTTGCCAGGAGGTTCCGTCCCATATTTCCACCGCCATCTGGTTGAGGGTGGTCGTACCGAAGTTATCCAGGTAAATATCGTACGTACAGGTAAGTACCGGCGAGTGTACTCCTGAGATCTCTTTGCTGGTCAGAGTTTGGGAATAGTTAAGCACTTGTGGCGACCAGGAGAACATGGCCGAGGGAGCCGGATTTCCCACGACGGACGATAGTAGCCAGTTGTATCCTCCCTGCACGGTCCAGCCCTGGGTGGCAAAAGAGCTGCTAGTCCAATCTTCGGAAAAGAGGAGCTGCGAATAAGTTGGCACATTCCACTGAGCCAACAACGTTTTATCATGTACCTGAAGGTTTGTTGGCGGGGGTTTTTCCTGCAGAAGAAAGACCGGAAGGGTCGTGTCGCAGGTAAAAGAAACATTATTGACGGAGTTCTGATAGCCGAACTTGGTCACTTTCAGTTCGTAGGACCCTTTCCAGACTCCCGTGAAAAAAGCCACACTGCCGGTATCCAAGGTATACGTATAGAGGGTGTCGGGGTAGACCAGGTTTTTCAGGCATACATACGTTCCTGCCTGGGAGGCATCCTCGCAGCTCAGGGTAATATCCACGGTCACATTCACGGTCCAGCATTTCCCGAGGATGTTGGAGAAGGCAACCGGGGAAGAGCGGTCACCTGAATAGCAGGCTTTCACCCCCCATCGCCAGGGGCCGCATGGCAGGTAGAACCAGCTGTTGTCATCAAAAAACAGCAGGGTGTTGTTCCCCAGGTCGGTCCATACGATCGGATTTTGTTCCTCTCCCTGCCGCAAGCGGTACACCTTGTAGTTAAGGAGGCTTTCAGAAAGGGTTTCGGAATTGACCGGGCCGCCCGGTCCGTTAACCACAGCCCTCAGCATGAAATTCCCGCCTGCCGGCACCCAGCGTCCTCCTCCGGTCACAAAGCGGGCGACGCTCCGCATCTGGTAGCTGGACATGTCCACAGCCAGGCCGGCTGCGTTGGGGGCATTTCCGCCTTGGATCATCACCAGGTAAAAATTACCCGAAGGAATCGTGACGGAGGAAGAAAAGGTAAATGTATTCCAGCCAAATCCGGCGGGGAGGACATCGAACGGACCCCCAATCAGGCTCCCGGGCATGCCGGCATGTCCTGAGGCATTGTAGACCGCCACCTGGAAGGGAACCAAAGGATTGCTTCCGGCCGGGTAATTCGAATTCGTTCCGATGTGGACAGATCCTCCGGTGACCATAACCGGCCAGGCCACCGGGGTGAATTTCACCGCATTCATGTTTCCCTGGGTAGCCCAGACGGTAAAATTATCCTGGATCCCATCGTCGTACAGCAGCTCATAGTTCCCCCGGGGCGGATCCCAGCTCAGGTGAACCGTTTGAAGTGCCGTATCCAGGATGCTGTTAACCAGGCCAGGAGGATTGAGATTTTCCCATAGGGAGATGTTCATCGTCACCAGTTGTCCCTGCAGAAAGGTGACCGGGGCGGAGGTAAACAGGTCAAATCCGGGTTTCCGGCAGGTGACCGGGAAGGTTCCGACCGGATTGATGGGTAGGGAGTAAAAGCCGGCAGTAACCGACCAGGTGACCTGGTTATTTACGGTAATTTTCGCACCGGTGACAGGCGCAGAGGTCACCGCATTGGTGATGGTTCCGGTGAGGATGGCCGGGGGAGATCCGGCAGCCGGGGGCTGGGAAAACACAGGCAGTATCCCCGGGAAAAGCAGGGATATCGAAAGAAACGTCCACCGGTTCGTAGAAAATCTCATTCCGCCGTATTTCGTACAAAGTTAAGAAAATAACGCTTTTTTTGAGCTTTTCGTTTGCCTGATTGGTTTTTTTTGTAATTTTGCCCTCCCAAAATGCAATCTCAATCTACACAACGATGTATGCAATTGTAGAAATAGCCGGGCAGCAGTTCAAGGTACAGAAAGACGATACCATCTTTGTGCATCGCCAGGATGCCGAACCCGGAAAGAAACTGGAATTCCGTGAAGTATTGCTGCTCGACGACGACGGGAAGGTGAGCATAGGCAAACCCTTTGTCGAAGGCTTCAGGATCACGGCGAAGGTGCTGGAACACGTCAGGGGCGACAAGGTGGTTGTGTTCAAGAAGAAGAGACGGAAGGGTTTTCAGAAAGAGACCGGGCACAGGCAGGATTTCACCAAGATCCACATTGAGAAAATAGCTAGTAAATAGGGTTGTATGGCACACAAGAAAGGAGCCGGAAGCTCCAGTAACGGACGCGAATCACACAGCAAAAGGCTGGGGGTAAAGATTTACGGGGGTCAGTTTGCCAAAGCCGGAAATATCCTGATTCGCCAGCGTGGCACGGTGCATAATCCGGGCCTGAATGTCGGCATGGGTAAAGATCATTCCCTGTTTGCCCTGGTTGACGGAGTTGTGGAATTTAAGAAAGGGCGGAAAGACCGTTCCTTTGTTTCGGTTTTGCCCGAAGAGGCAAAAGCCAACTAACCCCGCATGTTATCCCTGCCGTTTATCCGTGAACACCAGCAGGAGGTCGTTGAACGGCTGAAAATCAAAAACCTCGATTCAGCGAACCTGATCAGCCACCTGCTTCAGGCAGATGACCGGCGGCGGGATACCCAGAAACAACTTGACGAGTTAAACGCCCAAAGCAACTCCTTGGCCAGGGAGATCGGCAATCTTTTTAAATCGGGGAATATCCAGGAGGCCCACCGTCTCAAAGAACGGTCGGGCGCTGGGAAAGTCCGTGCCAAAGAACTCGAAGCTGCTCTCGACTCAGTGAAAAAAGAGGTGGATGAACTGCTTATACAGCTTCCCAACCTCCCCCACCCCTCAGTCCCTTCCGGGACTTCTGCCGAAGCGAATGAAGTCGTTTACCAGGAAGGCATCTTGCCGGAAGCGAGACCGGAGGTACTTGCCCACTGGGACCTGGTACAGAAGTACCGGATCATCGATTTTATGCAGGGGAATAAAATCACCGGGGCCGGATTCCCGGTATACCTGGGACAGGGGGCCCGGTTGCAACGCGCCCTGATCAATTTTTTCCTCGACCGTGCAATTCAGGCCGGATATACGGAGGTTCAACCCCCTTACCTGGTCAATGCCGCATCGGGATTCGGCACCGGACAGCTTCCCGACAAAGACGGCCAGATGTACTATATCGGGGAAGATGACCTCTACCTGATCCCAACCGCCGAAGTCCCCGTCACCAATTTATACCGCGATGTACTCCTGAAACCCGGCGACCTTCCGTTGAAGAACGTGGCTTACTCAGCCTGTTTCCGCAGGGAGGCAGGCTCTTACGGAAAGGATGTACGCGGACTTAACCGGCTGCATCAGTTCGATAAGGTTGAGATCGTCCAGATCGTGTATCCCGATCACTCCTATGCCGCCCTGGAAGAGATGCGGGACTATGTTGCCGGACTGCTCCGGTTGCTGGAGCTTCCGTTCCGGATAGTAAAACTTTGCGGCGGAGATATGAGTTTCACCTCGGCCATGACTTACGATATGGAGGTGTATGCGGCCGGCCAGAAACGGTGGTTGGAAGTAAGCTCCGTCTCCAATTTTGAATCTTTCCAGGCCAACCGGATGAAGCTTCGCATCAAAGACGACGCCGGGAAGAGCTACCCTGCGCATACCCTGAACGGAAGTGCGCTGGCCCTGCCCCGGATCGTGGCTGCCCTGCTGGAGAACAACCAAACCCCCGGAGGAATCCGCATCCCACTGGTCCTGATACCTTATACCGGATTTTCACACATCCCATGTGAATAATTTCCTGCCCATTCGCTTTAACCGAATTGTTTTTTACTATTTTTGTCAGGTAACAAACTCCCTGATTATGAAAAAAACATTTCTTATTCTTTCCCTGGTTTTGACCTCGGCGCTGGTTTTCGGACAGTTTACCATCGGTCCCAAGGTCGGGTACAACGCTTCCAAACTCTCGACCAACCTCGACACCGTCAAATCCAATTTCCGTTCCGGCTTTCAGTTCGGCGTATTTGCCCGGATCGGGAAACGGGTGTATGTTCAACCCGAATTGTATTATACCACGCAAGGCGGTGTGTTTGAAAGCAACCTGAACAACTGGAAGCAGACCGTCAAGCTGGGATCTCTGGACGTCCCGGTCCTGGTAGGATTCAAGCTGATCAATAACGACAATCTGAACCTGCGCATCCTGGCAGGCCCGATGGCGTCGTTTGTGGTGAATAAAACTGTGGCTGACACCCCCGGTGGAATTACCGGTCCCATTGAGGATGCCGACATCAACGATATCAACTGGGCCATCCAGGCAGGCGCCGGGATCGATCTCTGGTTCCTGACGTTCGATATCCGTTACCAGATCGGATTGAACAACCTCATCAAAGAGATAAACACCCAGTCGGTGAGCTCGAAAAACAGTGTGTGGTTGCTTAGTCTGGGCTGGAAGATCCTCTGATCTGAGACTCATCGTTCAATCAAAAAACATCCATGAAATATAAAACGGTTGTACTGTTATTCTGTCTCCTGGCAGGACCAGGAACCCTGACCCAGGCAGGAGGAAAAGGTCCGTTTGATCCCATGGGAAAAGGGACCTGGTTTGTGAATTTCGGATTTGGCCCGGGGACTAACTGGCAAGGGGCTTACGGACAAGGATTTATGCCCGCTTTTCAGGTGGCGGGAGAGGTGGGCATGTGGGAGATCGGGCCTGGTGTCATTACCCTGGGGGGAGAGACCGGAGGTTCCTTTTTCACGTACAATGGTACCGATGCCAGGTATGGTCTCAACACAAGCTATGCCTATCACTATACGGAGCTGGTCATTGCGGCCCGGGGCGCCTACCATTACGGATGGAATGTGCAGGGGCTCGATACCTATGGAGGAGTTGCAGCAGGTCCGCGATTTACCTTTTTTTCCTATACCATCCCCAGTACCTATACCGGCTCCGTTATCGGAGAACCATCCACAGTTGGATATGGCGGAGGGGCGTTTGTGGGAGCATCTTATTTCTTTACCAACCTGCTGGGTATCAATGCTGAAGTAGGCTTTAACATCACGTATGCCCAGGTGGGAATGGTATTCAAAATAAACTAATTGAACGTCAACGGCAAACCGTACAGGACTGTCTGGATGGAAGTCCGGACAGTATTTTTTATTGAGCAGAATCGCCTTCCTTTCGAGTTTTGCATTGGCCGGGCCGACACCTGCGAAGCGTGTTGTACTGCCATCCGGGAGATGCAGATCCGCGGAGCAGGGGCCATCGGGGCGATGGCGGGTTTCGCCATGGCGCTGGCCTGCCTGGAGGCTCCGGAACAATCTTATGTAACCCATCTTCAGCAAGCAAAAGCAGCGATCGAATCTACGCGGCCTACTGCAAAGAACCTCTTCTACGCAACCGAACAGGTGTTCCGGGCCGGATTGAAATCCCCGGATGAAGCGCTGAAGGAGGCGCAACGGATTGCCGACCGCGATGCGTCCGATTCCCGGCAGATCGGTGAACTGGGAAATTCGCTCATCCGCGAAGGCACCCGCATCCTCACCCACTGCAACGCCGGCTGGCTGGCTTTTGTCGACTACGGAACCGCCCTCTCCCCCATCTACCTGGCCCATCAGTCGGGCAAACAGATCTTTGTTTACGTAGATGAAACCCGGCCGCGGAGTCAGGGAGCCCGGCTGACCGCATGGGAGTTGCACAACGAAGGGATCCCCCACCTGATTATCCCCGACAATGCCGGCGCTACGCTGATGGCCCGGGGGAACGTGGATCTGGTCATCACCGGCGCCGACCGCATTGCAGCCAACGGCGATGTGGCGAACAAGATCGGAACGCTGGAAAAAGCAATTGTGGCCAGAGAGTTCGGGGTGCCCTTCTACGTAGCTGCCCCTCTTTCTACATTTGACCCAACTTGTGCATCCGGTGACGAAATTCCGATTGAAGAGCGGGATGAAAGCGAAGTTCTCTACCAGGAAGGTCCCGCTGATGACGGTATCGTCAGGCGGATCCGGGTATGTTCTCCGGGTTCGCATGCTTATAATCCGGCATTTGACGTCACACCGGCCCGTTACATC